>CAMFIW010000558.1 GCA_945952355.1 uncultured Phenylobacterium sp.
CTCCAAGGCCGCCCACAAGGCCTTTGAGAAGCGTGGGCTGAAGTTCCGCGTCGGCGCGAGCGTCAAGAAGCTCACCAAGTCCAAGACAGGCGTTTCCATCGAGCTGGAGGCGGGCGGCAAGTCCGAGACCCTGGAGGCCGAGGTCGCCATCGTCGCGGTCGGCATCGTCGGCAATGTCGAGGACATGGGCCTGGAGGCTCTCGGCGCGAAGATCGAGAAGACCCACATCGTGACCGACGGCCACGGAGGAACCGGCGTGCCCGGTCTCTACGCCATCGGCGACGTGGCTGGCCCGCCCTGGCTGGCGCACAAGGCCAGCCACGAGGGCGTCCACTGCGTCGAGCACATCGCGGGCCTGAAGCCGACCAATCTGACCGCGCCGGTGCCGGGCTGCACCTATTCCACGCCCCAGATCGCCTCGGTCGGCCTCACCGAGGCCCAGGCCAAGGAACAGGGGATCGAGGTCAAGGTCGGCCGCTTCCCATTCCGCGTGAACGGCAAGGCTATCGCGGCCGGCGAGACCGAGGGCTTCGTCAAGACGGTGTTCGACGGCAAGACTGGCGCCCTGATCGGAGCTCACATGATCGGCGCCGAGGTCACGGAGATGATCCAGGGCTTCACCCTCGCCATCACCATGGAAGCGACCGAGGCCGAGATCCACGCCACGGTCTATCCGCACCCGACCATGAGCGAGGCCATGCACGAGTCCGCGCTCGACGCTTTCGGCAAGGTTCTGCACATCTGAGCGGGCGGCGCGCTGACGCGCGGGTCTGCGTCGGCGCGTTCCCTAGGGACGCTTGCGTGCGGCCGCGTCGACGCTCCATTCGCCGCCGCCGGCGAAGGGCAGGTACAGGAAGACGAAACAGAACAGCACGGCAGCGTCGCCGCCGTTCAGGGCCGGATAGAAGCTCTTCGGGAAGTGGGCCATGAAATAGCCCACCGCCATCTCACCGGACACCAGGAACGCGACCGGGCGGGTGAACAGGCCGAGCGCCAATAGCCCGCCGCCGACCACCTCCATCCAGGCTGCGACCACGAGGATCATGGGCAGTGGGCTCGGGACGCCGGGCTGCGGTCCAGGGAAGGCGAACAGTTTCATGAGGCCGTGCTGCATGAACAGCAGGGCGGCCATGATCCGCAGCAGGCTCAGCACCCGCGGCGCCCAGACGGCGAGGTTCGGCATAGGTCAGTTCCCCACTTCCAGGGACTATGCGGCGCGGCGGCCCTCCGCCTCGGCCATCCGCTGGATGGCGACATAGTCCGTCTTGCCGGTGCCCAGGACCGGAACCTCGGGCACCTTGATGATCTTGCGCGGCACCGCGATCTCCGGCGCTCCGATCGACTGGGCATGGGCCAGCAGCGGGCCGGGCTCCGCCTCGAGCTGGTCGGTGACCAGCACCAGCCGCTCGCCCTTCTTCGGGTCGGGCATGGCGATCACCGCGTGGCGGGCGTCGGGCCAGACCGCGCAGGCCAGGTCCTCGGCGGCGGTCAGCGACACCATCTCGCCGCCAACCTTGGCGAAGCGCTTCACCCGGCCCAGGATCGTTATCCAGTTGTCGTCGGTCAGCGAGACCACGTCGCCGGTGTCGTGCCAGCCCTCGTGCGGCGGCTCAACCGTGCCGTCCGGCCCCAGATAGCCGGCCATGACGTTCGGCCCTCGCACATAGAGCCGCCCGCCGCCAGGGATGCCCTCGACGGCCTCCAGGCGCGTTTCGACGCCCGGCAGCAGACCTCCAACCGTGCCGCGGCGGTTGTCGCTCGGCTTGTTCACCGCGATCACCGGAGCCGCCTCGGTCGCGCCGTAGCCTTCCAGCACGGGCACGTCGCCGAACCGATCCTTGATGATGTTGTGGGTCTCTTCACGCACCTTTTCGGCGCCGCAGACGATGAACTTCAGCCCCGCCATCTCGTCGCGCTCGGCGACGCGGGCGTACTGGTTCACGAAGGTGTCGGTGGCCAGCAGGATCGAGGCCTTCGAGTCCTTCAGCAACGGCGGGATCTGCCGCACGTGCAGCGGCGAGGGATATTCGAACGCCTTCATGCCGGTCAGGATCGGCAGCAGCACGCCGCCGGTCAGGCCGAAGCAGTGGAAGGTCGGCAGCGGGTTGAACATCACCCAGTCGGGATCGAGCGGGATGTGGGCCGCGATCTGGCGCACATTGGCGATCAGGTTGCCCTGGCTCAGCACCACGCCCTTGGGCGTCCCAAAGCTGCCGGAGGTGAACAGGATCACGCCCGGGTCCGACGCCTTGGTCTTGGTCAGGAACGGGCCGGGCAAGGCGCCGGCGCTGGCGGCGAACACCTTGTCGGCCAGGCCCACGCTCTCGCGCACGTCTTCCAAGTAGGTGACGGTCGTCACCGTCTCCAGGGCGTCGATCAGGTCGTGCAGCTTGCCCTGCTCGATGAACTTGTTGGCGGTCAGCACCCGCTTGACGCCGGCCAGCTCGCAGGCGGCCTTCAGGTTGCGGATCCCGGCCGTGAAGTTGAGCATGGTGGGCACGCGGCCGAACGCATGCAGGGCGAAAAACGTCACGACGGCGCCGGAACTTGCCGGAAGCATCACGCCGACATGCTCGCCCTTGGACGTCATGGCCGCGATCTTCCGACCGAGCGCGAAGGCGGCCCGGATCAGGTCGGTATAGCTGAGCGGATTGCGGTCCTGGTCCTCCAGGATCGGCTTCTTGGCCCCGTATTTCGCGCGCGCTTCCAGCAGCGCCTCGAAAACGGAACGGTCCGCCGACCGCGGATCGAAGGAAACTGACAAGGGCGAAAACCTCCCCGAACGTCTCGCCGGACTGTTTCGTCCAGGGTATCGGCTGACCTTCGCCTTGAAAAGATATGTCACAATCCGTGAGCGCGGCGCTCAGTGGGTTAGCGCTCGATTGTCGTCAAAAACCCGTGATTCTTCTGCGGAATCCGGCCGGTCCTCAGCCGCCGTGACGTCCCGCGAGCGGTCGACCTTCTGGGCGATGAACCCCACCACCGCCTTGCGCCAAGGCTCGCGC
>CAMFIW010000559.1 GCA_945952355.1 uncultured Phenylobacterium sp.
GCTTACGCCGACGCGTCGGCTTAGCGCTGGGCGAGGCGGGTGGCTTCGAGGCTGGCGACATTGGCGTCGCCGAGCTGGGCCAGGGTGTGCTTCACGGTCGCGGTGGTGCATCGGCTCATGGCGTCGAGCACGAAGGTTTCCTGCGCCGTGGCCTTGCGGCAGACGGAGCGAGCGGCCGTGACGATGTCCGAATGAAGCTGTTCGGCGGACTTGCCGGCCACGGCGACGCGGATCTCCTGGGCCTGGGCGGCCGAGGCGAGCGAAGCGGCGGCCACGGCCGCCAGGGTGAGGGTACGCAGCATGTTGTTACTCCCGGAAAGGGGTTGAGGTTCAACCACCTCCCGGCGTTCCTCCGACCGCGGTTCAACTTTCCGACCGCTTGGTCTGTATGTGTTGTGCCTCCGCCACGACTCCGATTCAAGGGGTTTTGCTGCGCTGCGGTATAGATTTCTGAGTCTGCGGTATGTCGGCCCTAGGAAAGGGCGCCTGGCGGGCGCCGCTGACTGATCAATGATCACTTTCCCGTTCGGGGCTTGGGGCGCGGCTTGGCGCCGGGGTTGCGGGTATCGAATCGAAGCGAGCCGGAATGAAACACTTGCATCCTGCCGGGCTTCACCTTTGATTAACCCTCGTAAACGCCGAGGCTCCATGTTCTTCCAGGTTCTTGCCTTCACCGCCGCCCTCGGCGCCCACAGCGCTCCCCAAGCCGCCGTTCCCGCCGCCGCCGTCGAGCCGGAGGCGCAGAGCGCTTTCGTCGTGGATTGCCAGGTGAGCGGCCAAGCGCTGACCGACTGCAAGGTGGTCGACGCCGATCCGGCCACCGATTTGCGCGCCGCCACGGCGTTGAAGCTTGCGGCCCAGATCCAGGTGCCCGAAGCCGTGGCGCTGGCCAATCCCGGCCGGATGAAAATCCGCCTGAACGTCAATCCGTAAGGTCCTCGACGGCCCCTGCGTCAGGGCCGTATGAACGGCGGCGTTTGTCGAAGGCGCCTGCCGTATGCCCCTCACGCCCCTGCCGCCCTCCGTCGAGGCCGTCATCGTCACCGCGCCGCGCCTGCCGCCCCTGGGCGGTGAGGCGGTGTTCGACGCCCAGCAGCTCGACGCCGACGCTCTGGCGATCGCGCCGAGGCTGGACGCGGCGCTGAAACAGGTTCCCGGCGTCTCGCTGTTCCGACGCACCGGCAGCGACGCGGCCAATCCCACGATCCAGGGCGTTTCGCTGCGCGGCATCGCGCCGTCCGGCGCCGGCCGCGCCCTGGTGACGCTCGACGGGGCCCCTCAGAACGACCCGTTCGGCGGCTGGGTGATCTGGTCGTCCCTGCCGCCCGAGGGGCTGGAGGGGGTCACCATCGTGCGAGGCGCCGGGGCCGGCGCCTATGGGGCCGGCGCCCTGACGGGCGTCGTCGCCCTGCGCGAAAGGGCGGCGGGCGGAGGCCTGTCGGCGCTGGACCTCTCGGTGGGCGGGCGTGGCGAGCAGCGCGGCGCCATCGCGTTCGGAACGGCCGGCCTGCTGGTCACCGCGGTGGGGGAGCACAATGACGGCGCCGTCCCGGTCCGCGGCGCGGTGCGGGGCGCGGCCGATACGCGGACAGACCTCGACGCGGGCTCCGTCGCCGCAAGGCTTCAAGGCGAGTTCGACGGCATGACCGGCGCGATCCGCCTGGGCGCCTATGACGAGGCGCGCGGCGCCGGCCTCGCCGGGGCGAACTCGACGGCCAGCGGGGCGTCGGCCACGGCCACCCTTACGCGGTTGGAGGGTGGCGGCGGTTGGCGACTGCAGGCCTGGGTGCGCGCGAGCGATCTCGCGAACACCTCCGTCGCGGTCGCGGCCGGCCGCGCGACGACCACGCCGGCGAGCGACCAATTCGAAACGCCCGCCACGGGCTATGGCCTGAACGCGGCCTGGCAGGGCAGAGCAGAGGCCTGGTCGTGGGAAGTGGGCGCGGATGCCCGGTTCGCGGACGGGCTTGCGCACGAAAGATTCCGCTTCCAGGGCGGCGCGTTCACCCGCGGCCGCGAGAGCGGCGGCCGTACGGCGGTGGGTGGCGTCTATCTGGAGGCCGCGCGCGACACCGGCGACCTCCTGCTGACCGGCGGGGCCCGCCTGGACGCCTGGCGCCAGAGCGGGGCCGTGCGCCGCGAATGGGATCTCGCCACCAACGCCGCCACGCTCGACCAATCGGCTGCGGACAAGTCCGGCGTGACGCCGACCGCGCGCTTCGGCGCCCGCTGGCGGGTCGGCGACGACGCCTGGCTGCGTGGGGCGGCCTATGCCGGATTCCGCCCGCCCAGCCTCAACGAGCTGCACCGCCCGTTCCGCGTCGGCAACGACGTGACCGAGGCCAATCCCGGCCTGACGCCGGAGAAGCTCTATGGCGCGGAGCTGGGGGCCGGCGGCGACGGCCCGCTGCGCTGGACTGCGACCCTGTTCTTCAATCGCCTCGACGACCCGATCACGAATGTCACCATCGGGGTCGGGCCGGCCACCTTCCCGACGGCGGGCTTCATTCCTGCGGGCGGCACCTTGCGCCAACGCCAGAACGCCGGGCGGATCGACGCGTGGGGCGTGGAAGGCGACGTCTCGCGGGCCTTCGGGGGGCTTGAGCTCGACGCGGCCTTCACCGCGGCGCATGCCCGGGTCGACGGCGGTTCGACCGCCGCGCAACTCACCGGCAAGCGGCCGGCCCAGACACCGGACGTCACCGTCACCGCGGGCGCGACCTGGCGGTCCGGGGAGAAGCTCTCGCTGTCGGCCCAGGCCCGTTACGAGAGCAAGCGTTTCGAGGACGACCTGAACACCCGGGTGCTCGCCGCCTCGGTGGGGCTCGACATGCGCGCAGGCTGGCGCGTGAGCGACGACGCCGAGATCTACCTCGCGGCGGAGAACGTCACCGACGCTCGGATCGTGGTCGGCCAGACGGGGGATGGCGTCGAGAGCTTCGCCGCGCCTCGACTGGTCCGCGTGGGCGTCTCGATCCGGCGCTAGGCTTCGGGCG
>CAMFIW010000560.1 GCA_945952355.1 uncultured Phenylobacterium sp.
GATGACCAATGCTTCCTCCCTCGCCGCAAGCTTCCCCGCCGCCACCGCCGACGACTGGCGCGGCCTGGTCGAGAAGACCCTCAAGGGCGAGTCGCTCGAGACCCTGAACCGCACCACGCTGGAGGGGCTGCCGATCGCCCCGCTCTATGGCGAGGCGCGGGCGCCCGCGGTCTTCGCGCCGCGCCCGTTCGACGCCGAGCGGCCCTGGGACATCCGCGTGGGCCTGGCCCAGCCCGACCCGGCCCGCGCCAATGCCGACCTGCTGCGCGACCTGGAGGGCGGCGCGGCCTCGGGCGTACTGAAGATCGATCCGACCGGCCAGGCGGGCGTCGCCATCGGCTCGGCCGCCGACCTCGCCGTGGCGGTGAAGGATGTGGTGCTGGAAATGGCTCCCATCGGCCTCGACGCCGGTTTCCTGGGCGCGAAGGCGGCCGACTGGCTGGCCGCCGCGGCCAAGGGCTCGCCGACCGCCAAGCTGCTGTTCCACATGGACCCGCTCAGCGCTTTCGCCGAGGCCGGCGAAAGCCCGGGACCGGTCGAATCCCACCTCGTCGCCACCGCCACGGTCGCCGCGCGTCTGGCTGAGATCCATCCTGAAGCCGGCCTGTTCCTGGCCTCCGGCCGCGTCGTGCACGAGGCCGGCGGCGGCGAGGCCGGCGAGCTCGCCTTCGCGGCCGCCGGCGCGGTGGCCTACGCCAAGGCCCTGGTTCGAGCCGGCCTTCCGATGGACCGCGCCTTCGCCGGCATCGTGTTGGGCCTCAGCGCCGACGCCGACTACTTCGCCACCTTGGCCAAGCTGCGCGCCGCCCGCGCGCTCTGGGCGCGGATCACCGCCGCCTGCGGCCTCGACCTGCCCGCCCGCATCGAGGCGCGCTCTTCGCACCGCATGCTGGCGGCCAAGGATCCCTGGACCAACATGCTGCGCCTGACCGCCGCCTGCGTCGGCGCGGGCCTGGGCGGCGCCGACGCCGTGCAGCTCGGCACCTTCACCGATGCGCTGGGCCTGCCCACCGCCTTCGCGCGTCGCCAGAGCCGCAACGCCCAGCTGGTCCTGATGGAGGAGGCCCATCTCGGCCGCGTCGCCGACCCGGCCTCCGGGTCCGGCTATATCGAAGCCCTGACCGACGAAATCGCGCGCGCCGCCTGGGCCCGCTTCCAGGCCATCGAGGCCGCCGGCGGGATCGTCGAGGCCCTGGCCTCCGGTCTGATCGCCAAGGATGTGGACGCCGTGCGCCAGGCGCGCGAGGCCGCCGGCCCGCAGAAGATCGTCGGCGTCACCGCCTTCCCGCTCGCGAAGGAAGGCGAGGTCGAGGTCGAGACACCGAGGCCGCGGGCGGTCGAGGCCCCCTCGCCCCGCGTGCCCGGCCCTGACGGCCATTGCCCGGCGCTGAAGCCCGTCCGCCTCTCGCAAGCCCACGAGGCCGCCTGATGAGCTCGTTCCCCGACTTCGCCACCCTCGGCTTCGACGCCCCAACCGCTCCGCGCAAGCCGGGCGACGCGCCCGCCTGGGAGACGCCCGAGGGCATCGCCGTCAAGCCGTCCTACGGCCCCGCCGACGTCGCCGACCTGAACGGCTACACGGGCTTTCCCGGCCTCGCCCCATTCGTGCGCGGCCCCTATCCGACCATGTATCTCACGAACCCGTGGACCGTGCGCCAGTACGCGGGCTTCTCCACGGCCGAGGATTCCAACGCCTTCTATCGGCGCAACCTCGCGGCCGGTCAGATGGGCCTGTCCATCGCCTTCGACCTCGCCACGCACCGCGGCTACGACAGCGACCACCCCCGGGTGAAGGGCGATGTCGGCATGGCGGGCGTCGCCATCGACAGCATCCTCGACATGCGGACCCTGTTCGACGGCATCCCGCTCGACAAGATGAGCGTGTCGATGACCATGAACGGCGCGGTCCTGCCGGTCCTCGCGCTCTATATCGTCGCCGCCGAGGAACAGGGCGTCAGCCACGCCCAGCTGTCGGGCACGATCCAGAACGACATCCTCAAGGAGTTCCTCGTCCGGAACACCTACATCTATCCGCCGTCGCCCTCGATGCGGATCATTTCGGACATCTTTTCATATACTTCGCGCGAAATGCCGAAGTTCAACTCGATCTCGATCAGCGGCTATCACATCCAGGAGGCCGGCGCGACGCTGGACCTGGAACTGGCCTACACCCTGGCCGACGGCATCGAGTACGTGCGCGCCGGCGTCGCCGCCGGCATGACCGTCGACCAGTTCGCGCCGCGCCTGTCGTTCTTCTGGAACGCCGGCATGAACGCCTTCATGGAGATCGCCAAGCAGCGCGCCGGCCGCCTGCTCTGGGCCAAGCTGATGAAGGACGAGTTCGACCCGAAGGACTCCCGCTCGCTCAGCCTGCGCGCCCACACCCAGACCAGCGGCTGGAGCCTGGCGGCGCACGACGTCTACAACAACGTCCCGCGAACGCTGATCGAGGCCATCGCGGCGACCGGCGGCCAGACCCAGAGCCTGCATACCAATTCGCTGGACGAGGCCCTGGCGCTTCCCACCGATTTTTCCGCCCGCATCGCGCGCAACACCCAGCTCTTCCTGCAGCTCGAAAGCGGCCAGACCCGGGTGATCGACCCCTGGGGCGGCTCCTACTATGTCGAGCGCCTGACCGCCGACCTCGCCGCCCGAGCCCTCGAGCACATCGCCGAGGTCGAAGCCCTAGGCGGCATGGCCAAGGCCATCGAGAACGGCCTGCCGAAGAGGCGCATCGAGGAGGCCTCGGCCCGCGCCCAAGCCCGCATCGATTCCGGCCGCCAAAGCGTGGTGGGCGTCAACCGCTATCGCCCCGAGGGCGCCGACGAGATCCCGGTGCTGAAGGTGGACAACACCGCCGTGCGCGAGCGCCAGCTCGAGAAGCTGAACCGCCTGCGCGCCGAACGTGATCCAGCCGCCGTCGACGCCGCGCTCACCGCCCTGACCAACGGCGCGGCTGGGAACGGCAACCTGCTTGAACTCTCCGTCGAGGCGG
>CAMFIW010000561.1 GCA_945952355.1 uncultured Phenylobacterium sp.
ACGATAGACTCGTTGCCGGCGTTGCCTTGGATCAGGTTGTTGCCCGTGCCGCCGACCAGGACGTCGTCGCCGGCGTTGCCGTACAGCCCGTCATTCCCCGCCGTGGCCGTGATGGGGTTGTTGTTGGTATCGCCAATATACAGCATCGAACCGTCCGGCAGGACGATCTGACCGACGGTCTGGCCCAGGCCTTGGATCAAGGTGCTGAAGACCACCGTCTTCGCGCCGACGGTGATCAGGGTGGCGGCCGCGGTGGTGTCAGGGAAGACCCCGGCGGGGCGGAACGCCACGCCCACCTGGGAAGCGGACAGACCCGACGTGGTGAACGTCAGGGTATCCGTGCTCGAGAACCCCAACGCCTGGGCGTCGGTGATGGTCTCGAAAGTATAGTTAGCCATGCTTCTCTCCAGTCTGTGTCACATGGACCCCTGAAACGCCTGGCCACCATTTCCACGAAACGGAGCGGTCCCAGCGGTCCTTATCCTTCGGCATAACATGGTCGTGGCGAAGGTTAAACGAGCCCGAGGAAGACGTATCGGAACCGCCGAAAATGCGCAACAGCAAAAACGGCGGCAAAACCCCGGCCCATCAGGGGATGATGCGGCCCCGCAACGCCCCCGTTCAGCCGTCGCGCATCGCGTCCCGGATCGTGTCGGTCAGGGGGCTGATGATGTAGCGCAGGACGGTCTTCTTGCCGGTGGCGATCATGGCCTGGGCCGGCATGCCGGGGGTCACCTTCGAACCCTTCGGGAGCTTGGCGAGCTCCTTCGGCTCGATCTTCAGGTCGGCCCGGAAGAAGCCGGCGCCCGTCTTCGGGTCGTTGAGCTGGTCGGCCGACACATTCGTCACGATCGCCTCCACCGCCGGCACCTTGCGGTAGTTGAAGGCGGTCAGGCGCACCCTGGCTTTCATGCCGGGGCGGACATTGTCGATATCGGTCGGCTTCAGGCGCACCGTGACGATCAGAGGCGCGTCCGCCGGCACGATGCTCATCAGGGTTTCGCCGGAACCCACCACGCCGCCGACGGTAAACTGCGTCAGATCAAGCACATAACCGTCGGCCGGCGAGCGCACGACCGTGTGGCTGAGCATCTGGCGGGCGGCCACGAGCTTGGGGCCGACCTCGGCGTAGGCGGCCTGCATCTGGCGCATGCCTTCCGCCGCCTGGCTGATCCGCTGCTCGTTCTGGCTGACGATCGACAGGCGCGCCTCGCCCTTCTGCTCGCTGTAGCGCGTGAGGTCGGAGATCAGTTGGCCCTTGCGCCCAGCAAGGTCTGCCAGGGAGCGCTGGTAGCGCAGGATCAGGGTCTTGGGCGCGTAGCCCTTCTCGTACAGCGTCTGGTAGCCGGCAAGTTCCTGCTTGGTCAGGTCGATGCTCTGGTCCGTGGCGTCGATCTGGGCCTTGGTGCCGGCGATCTGGGCGTCGGCCTGCTGCACGCGCTGGTTCAGCACGTCGTTCTGGCTGTCGAAGAACTGGAGGCGGCTGGTGAACAGGAACTGCTGGTCGCGCATAAGTCCTGCGACCCGCGGATCGTTGATTCGCGCGGTCAGGTCGGCCGGGAAATCGAGGGTCTTCTTGCCCGTTGATTCGGCGCCGAAACGGGCGATCTGCGCCTCGAGCGCGTCGAACTGATTCTGCAGTACGTCGACCGCGGCCTTGGGCTGGACGTCGTCCATCACCATCAGCACCTGGCCGTTCGCAACCCTCTGGCCTTCGTGCACGGCGATCTGGCGCACCGTACCGCCTTCCAGGTGGCGGATGGTCTTGCGGCTGGCCTCGACGCGCACGATGCCGTGTGCGATCACCGCCCCGGTCAGCGGCGATACGGCGGCCCACAGGAGCCCTCCGACCACGAACACGCCGATGATCCAGGAGCCCACCACCATCGGCTGGCGAAGGCGGCGTTCGATCTCCGGGTCCAGCGCCTGATCGCCCGCCTTGAAGGAGGGCGTGACGTAGGGCTTCGGTGGCTTGAAGTCGATCTTCATCGGGTTGAGGTCGAGTTTCATCAGCCGGCCTCCACCGCGCGAAGAGTCGGCCCGGACGCGAACCGCGCCATGACTTGGTCCCGCGGCCCCAACAGTTCCATGCGCCCGTCGCGCATGACCAGCATCTTGTCCGCGGATCGGAAGATCGACGGCTTGTGCGAGACGATGATGATCGTGGCGCCCCCCGCCTTGAGGGAATCGAGGGCCTGCATCAGCGCTTCCTCGCCCTCGGCGTCGAGGCTGGCGTTGGGCTCGTCGAGGACAATCAGCTTGGTCTTGCCGAGCAAGGCCCGCGCCAGGCCGACGCGCTGCCGCTGGCCGGCCGAGAGCACGTGACCCGTGTCGCCCAGGTCGGTGTCGTAGCCGTTCGGCAGGCGTAGGATCAGTTGGTGTACGCCAGCGACCTGGGCCGCCCAGACGACTTCCGAATCGTCCACGTCATCTCGGAACCGGGCGATGTTGTCCCGGATGGTGCCCGCGAACAGCTCCGTGTCCTGTGGCAGGTAGCCGACGTTCCGGCCGAACTCGGTCCGGTCCCAGGTGTAGACGTCGGCGCCGTCCAGGCGGATCGTTCCGTTCGTCACCGGGGTGATACCGACGATCAGGCGCGCCAGGGTCGACTTGCCGGCGCCCGACGGTCCGATGATGCCAAGCATCTCGCCGGGCTCGACCCGGAAGTTGATGCCCTGGAGCACGTAGCGTTGAGCACCTGTCGGAGCGAAGTTGACGCCCTCGACCGAGAGCTGGCCCTTGGCGGGCGGCAGGGACATCTGGTCCTTCTCGGGCTGATAGCTGGCCAGCAACCCCATCAGGCGGTCGAAGGCGCGCGTACCGTTCATCAACGGGTCCCACGAGCCGACCAGACGGTCGATCGGCTGCAGCGCGCGGGCGCCCAGGATCATGTTGGCGAAGAGCAGGCCCGAGTGAATCTTGCCCTTGATCACCAGGTAGGCCCCGATCGCGATGATCAGCACCTGGATCACTTGGCGGGCGAACTTGGACAGG
>CAMFIW010000562.1 GCA_945952355.1 uncultured Phenylobacterium sp.
GTAGAGGACCGTGTTGCCGACGATAATGTTCTCGGTGGGCTCGCGGGTGGCCTGGGGCGGCTGGCGCACCACCACGCGGCCGCCGGACAGGCCCTTGCCGACATAGTCGTTGCCGTCGCCGATCAGCTCCAGGCTGACCCCGCGCACGGCGAAGGCGCCGAAGCTCTGGCCCGCCTGGCCGGTGAAGCTGAGCGAGATGCTGTCCTCCGGCAGGCCGGCATGGCCGTGGACGCGGGCCACCTCGCCCGACAGCATGGCTCCGGCGGTGCGGTTGATATTCTTGATCGCGTAGCCGGACCGGAACGGCCCCTTGCCGTCGATGGCGGCGCGGGCGTCGGTGATGAGCTGGTTGTCCAGGGCCTTGTCGAGGCCATGATCCTGGCGGTCGCGATTGTGCAGCGCCGCCTGGCCCTGGGCCGGACCCGAATGCAGGATCTTCGACAGATCGACCCCGCCCGCCTTCCAGTGGTCGATGGCGTCGCGCATGTCGAGCCGGTCGACTCGGCCGACCATCTCGTCGACGGTGCGAAAGCCGAGCTCAGCCATGATCTCCCGCAACTCTTCGGCCACGAAGAAGAAGTAGTTGATCACGTGCTCCGGCTGTCCGGTGAAGCGGGCGCGCAGCACCGGGTCCTGGGTCGCCACCCCGACGGGGCAGGTGTTCAGGTGGCACTTGCGCATCATGATGCAACCCGAGGCGATCAGCGGCGCGGTGGCGAAGCCGAACTCGTCGGCGCCCAGCAGGGCGGCGACGGCGACGTCACGGCCGGTCCGCAGCCCGCCGTCGGCCTGGACTGCGATGCGGGTGCGCAGGCCGTTCAGCAGCAGGGTCTGCTGGGTCTCCGCCAGTCCGATCTCCCAGGGCGAGCCGGCATGGGTCAGCGAGGTCAGTGGCGAAGCGCCGGTGCCACCCTCGAAGCCCGAGATCGTCACGTGGTCCGCGCGGGCCTTGGCGACGCCCGCCGCGACCGTGCCGACGCCGACTTCCGAGACCAGCTTCACGGAGATGCGGGCCTTGGGATTGACGTTCTTCAGGTCGTGGATGAGCTGGGCCAGGTCCTCGATCGAATAGATGTCGTGGTGCGGCGGCGGGCTGATCAGGCCCACGCCCGGTGTCGAATGGCGAACGCGGGCGATGTTGGCGTCGACCTTGTGACCGGGCAGTTGGCCGCCCTCCCCGGGCTTGGCGCCCTGGGCCATCTTGATCTGGATGTCGTCGGCGTTGACCAGGTACTCGGCGGTGACGCCGAACCGGCCCGAGGCCACCTGCTTGATGGCCGAACGCATGGAGTCGCCGTTGGCCAGAGGCTTGAAGCGGTCCGCCTCCTCGCCGCCCTCGCCGGTGTTCGAGCGACCGCCGATGCGGTTCATGGCGATGGCGAGGTTGGTGTGGGCCTCGCGGCTGATCGAGCCGAAGCTCATCGCGCCGGTGGCGAAGCGCTTGACGATCTCACCTGCCGGCTCGACCTCGTCGAGGCTGAGCGGCGTCTCCGCGGTCTTGAAGCGCATCAGGCCACGGATGGTCAGAAGCCGTTCAGACTGCTCGTTAATTCCCGCGGCGAAGGCCTTGTATTCCTCCGGCAAATTGCCGCGAACAGCGTGTTGGAGATGGCCGACGGTCTCCGGCGTCCAGGCATGTTCCTCGCCACGCAGGCGGAAGGCGTAGGTGCCACCGACGTCCAGCATCTCGCGATAGATCGGCGCGTCGCCGAAAGCGTCGCGATGGCGGCGCACGGCCTCCTCGGCGATCTGGTGCAGGCCGACACCTTCAATCGTCGTGGCGGTGCCGGTGAAGAACTGCTCGATCAGTTCGCTCGACAGGCCCACGGCGTCGAAGATCTGCGCGCCACAATAGGACTGGTAGGTCGAGATGCCCATCTTGGACATCACCTTCAGCACGCCCTTGCCGATCGCCTTGATGTAGTTCTTGCGCACGTCATAGGCCGAGACGCTGAGGCCGTTGCGCTCGCGCAGCTCCTCCAGGGTCTCGAAGGCGAGATAGGGGTTCACGGCTTCCGCGCCGTAGCCGGCCAGGACGCAGAAGTGGTGCACTTCGCGCGCCTCGCCGGTCTCGATCACCAGGCCGGTCTGCATGCGCAGGCCCTGGCGGATCAGGTGGTGGTGCACCGCCGCGGTGGCCAGCGCCGCCGGGATCGGGATGCGGTCCCGCGAAGTCTCCCGATCCGACAGGATCAGGATGTTCATGTCCGCCAGCACCTGGTCGGTGGCCTGGCGGCAAAGCCGGTCGAGCGCCCATTCCAGCCCGCCCGGACCTTCGTCGGCCGCCCATGTGGCGTCCAGGGTGGCGGTGCGGAACGCGCCGTCGACCAGCTCGTGGATCGAGCGGATCTTGGTCAGGTCCTCGTTGGTGAGGATCGGCTGGGCGACTTCCAGGCGCTTGTAGCTGCCGGCGTGGCGGCCGAGCAGGTTCGGCCGCGGCCCGATCATCGAGACCAGGCTCATGACCAGTTCCTCGCGGATCGGGTCGATCGGCGGGTTCGTGACCTGGGCGAAGTTCTGCTTGAAGTAGGTGTAGAGGAGCTTCGACTTGTTCGAGAGCGCCGAGATGGGCGTGTCGGTGCCCATGGAACCCATGGCCTCCTGGCCCGTCACCGCCATGGGCGCGAGCAGGATCTGCAGGTCTTCCTGGGTGTAGCCGAAGGCCTGCTGGCGATCGAGAAGCGACACGTCGGTGCGCGAGGCGCGCGGCTCGACGGGCTTCAGGTCCTCGAGCACGATCTGCGAGCGCTCGAGCCAGGCCTTGTAGGGGTGCGAGGTCGACAGCGAGGCCTTGATCTCGTCGTCGGAGACGATGCGGCCCTGCTCCAGGTCGACGAGCAGCATCTTCCCCGGCTGCAGGCGCCACTTGGTGACGATCTTGTCCTCGGGGATCGGCAGCACGCCCATCTCGGAGGCCATGACCACGAGGCCGTCGTCGGTCACCAGGTAGCGCGCCGGCCGCAGGCCGTTGCGGTCGAGCGTGGCG
>CAMFIW010000563.1 GCA_945952355.1 uncultured Phenylobacterium sp.
CCTCCGAGGCGATCCGCGGGTTCGGATTGCCGGCGTCGAACACGTCCTCCCGCGCGAGTTCCCCGGGGCCGGGACTACCGAGGCCCGTGCCGGAGGTGATGATCAGGCCCTTGCCGGAGCCGCCGAGCGCCTCGCAGAGGGCCTGCACCGCCACGCGGTCCTTCTCGGTGTTGGCCAGGAAGTTGGCGAAGTCGTGGTCGAAGGCGCAGTGGATGGTGGCGTCGGCCTGTCGAGCGCCGTCCATCATGCTTTCGGGGTCCTCCAGCGTGGCCCGGTAGGGTTCCACCCCCTGGCCGGCCAAGGTCTTCGCCCCGGCGTCCGAGCGCGTCATGCCCAGGACGCTATGTCCGGCGCCGAGTAGCTCGGGAATGATGTGCGAGCCGATGAAGCCAGTGGCGCCGGTGAGAAAGATGCGCATGGGAAAGCCTTCTCAGAATGGGAGACTGCTTGACTACCAGTCGCTCCAATACCGTTATAGCTGTGACTTTATCATATTATATATCATAACAGGACCGAACCTCGGCGGGTTCCGCTAGGCCGCCCGCTGCGAATCCGCCCGCTCCCTCAGAGCCAGCTCAAGGGCGGCGAACAGGCGACTGACCTCGATCGGCTTGGCGACGAAGCCGTCCATGCCGCACGCGCGATACTCGGCGACCTGGTGGGCCATGGCGTTGGCCGTCAGTGCGATGATCGGCGTCCGCGCGCGGCCTTCCGCCGTCTCTCGCGCCCGAATCTCGGCGCAGGCGGTAGGTCCGTCCATCTCCGGCATCTGCACGTCCATCAGGATCACGTCCCAGGCCCCCCGCCCCCAAGCCTCGACGGCCTCGCGGCCCGTCGCGACCACTACGGGGTCGATGCCCGCCTGGTTCAGCAAGGCCTTGAGCACGAGCTGGTTGACGTGGTTGTCCTCGGCGGCGAGCACCCGCAGGCCCAGATCCTCCGCCGCAGTCTCCGGCGCGCCAGTCGCCTCGTCCACCCGCGGCCGCTCGGCCTGGCCTCCGATCCGCGCCAACGGCAGGGTCACCACGAACGTCGTCCCCTGCCCCGGCGCGCTCTCGACCGCGATGGCGCCGCCCATCAGCTGGGCGAGCTCGCGGCATATCGCCAGGCCCAGGCCCGTGCCGCCATAGCGGCGTGTGGTCGAGGCGTCGGCCTGCTCGAACTTCTGAAAAAGGCTGGCCAGGCGTTCAGAAGGGATGCCGATCCCGGTGTCTGACACCGACAGCTTCAGGGCCCCGCCCTGACGGGACACGGTCACCGCCACCTGGCCGGCCTCGGTGAATTTCAGCCCGTTGGACACCAGGTTGTAGAGGATCTGGCGCACGCGGGTGGAGTCGCCGCGATAGGTCCCGCGCGCCTCGGTCTCAACGCTCAGCGAGAAGACCAGCCCCTTGGCCTCGGCCACGGCGCTGAACGCCCCGTGCGCGCCGCGGGCCAGCTCGTCGACGTCGAACTCGCCGGCTTCGTCCAGCTCCAGCTTGCCCGCTTCTATCTTCGATAGGTCCAGAACGTCGTTCAGGATCGCCAACAGGGTCTCCCCGGACTGCCGGATCACGTCAAGCCGCTCGCGCTGGGCGTCGGTCAGGCCGTCCGCGGCCATGGCCTGGGCCATGCCCAGCACCCCGTTCAGCGGCGTGCGGATCTCGTGACTCATTGTGGCCAGGAAGGTCGACTTGGCGCGGTTGGCGGCCTCGGCGTCCTCCTTGGCCTGCACCAGGGCCCGCTCGGCAAGCTTTCGCTCGGTGATGTTCTGCAGGGCCCCGATCAAGCGAAGCGGCTTGCCGTCAGGATCGGTGATGAACCGGCTCGCCCCCTGCGCCCAGACCTCGCGCGCGTCGCTGCGGATGACACGGTATTCCGGCCGATAGGGCGTGCCGTCCGTCTCGTGTCGCGCCCAGGCCTCCTGGGCGGCGGGCAGGTCGCGCGGATCGATGGTCCCCCAGATGTCGCGGAAGAGCTCCTCATATGTCTTGGGTTCCGTGAAGAAGGTGTCCTCGGCGCCGTCCTTGATCAGTTCGCGTCGCACATAGTCCATCTCGTAGACGTGCAGGTCGGCCGCCTCCATGGCCAACATGAGCCGCTGTTCCGAGCGTTCCGTGCGGTCCAGGGCCTCGACCAGCGGTGTGATGTCATGGCTGGTCGCGACCATGCCGCCCACCTCGCCCCGCGCGTTGCGCCACGGCGCCAGCTCCACCTGGCTGTAGGTCATGCGGCCGTCCGCGGCCTCGGCTTCCAGCCGTTCATTGCGGATCGTCTCTCCGGCCATGCAGCGCTCGTACGAGGCGCGCCAGCGGTCAGCCCAGGGCGAGATCTCGTACATCGAGCGCCCGATCGCCGCGTCGACCGTCAAGCCTAGCCGTGCGGCCCAGGCCGGATTGCAACACAGCACCTTGAGGTCGCGGTCGGTCAGCACCACGGTCCCGGACAGCGCGCCGAAGATCGCCGTCATGGTCGCCGACAGCGCATCGCGCTCGCGCTGGCTCTCCTCGCGAGCCCGGGTCGCCTGGGCGCGCGCCCATTCGTCGGCCACGAAGTCGGCCAGGTCCTGCAGCCGGTGCGCCAGCATGCGGTCGTAGGCCAGCGGCTGAACCCCGGCGAGGGCCAGCACCCCCGGCGTCGTTCCATCGCTCAGGCGGATCGGCGCAGCGGCGTAGAAGCGTACGTTTGGCGGACCCGTCACCAGCGGATGGTCATGGAATTTCGGGTCGAGCCGTCCGTCGGCGATCCAGAGCAACTCTCCGGTCCGCATGACGGTCGCGGCCGCGGGATCGCGGGCGGTCGCCAGGCCGGAACGGCTACCCCACACCTGATCGCCATCGACCAGCACGATCTGAGCGTCCATGGCGCCGAACAGCGACCTGGCCAGGCGGGTCGCCCGGTCGCAGACGGCCTGCGAGATGTCGAGGCCGAACGGCCCCGAGGTCCCTTGGTCGGCTGGCATGCGTGCTTCCCCCTCGGGCCTTCGAGGACCCCTTGGTCAGGAGCT
>CAMFIW010000564.1 GCA_945952355.1 uncultured Phenylobacterium sp.
ATCCGTCGGCGCCACGATGTGGCCTCGGCGCGAGTTCAGGGAACGTCCAGGCCCACGCGAGGCTCCCGGCCGCTGTGGCGCAAGCGTTGCTGGAACTGTAGACCTAGTTGTGAAGGGGGACTTCAACGTGCCTGATTCCGCAGTCCATGAGGCCGCTCGCCCGTCCGCGCGCGAAAGCGGCGCGCGGCTCGAACTCACGGTCGTCGTCCCGACCTTCAATGAGCGCGCGAATGTGGCCAAGCTCGTGGCCAAACTGGATCATGTTCTGGACGGAGTCGTCTGGCAGGTGATCTTCGTCGACGACAACTCGCCCGACGGGACCGCCGCCGAGGTCAAGGCGATCGCGGCCGTCGATCCGCGGGTGCAGTGCCTGCACCGCATGGGCCGCCGAGGACTGGCGGGCGCGGTCATCGAAGGCGCCCTCGCCAGCGCCGCCCCCTATGTCGCGGTGATGGACGGTGACCTGCAGCACGACGAAACCCTGCTGCCGAGGATGCTTGCCGCGCTCCGGGACGGAGAGGCCGATCTGGTCGTCGGCAGCCGCTATGTGGGCGGCGCCGATGAGGCGGACGCCTCGGCGCTGGGCGCCACGCGTGAGGCCGGCAGCCGGTTCGCAAACTGGCTGGGACGCCAAGTGCTGCGGGTCGAACTCACCGACCCGATGAGCGGGTTCTTCATGATCCGTCGTGATCGGATCGACGAGGTCGCGCCCCAGCTCGCCACCGCCGGCTTCAAGGTGCTGTTCGACATCGTCGCCTGCCAGAAGGAGCCCATACGTACGCTCGAGCTGCCTTACACCTTCCGCGCCCGCGAGGCCGGCGACAGCAAGCTCGATAACGGCGTGGTGGTCCAATATCTGGGCCTGCTCACCGCCAAGCTGACCCGCGACCTGATCTCGCCACGCTTCCTGATGTTCGCCCTCGTGGGCGCCAGCGGGGTGGTGGTCCACCTGGCTATCCTGCGCGCCATGCTGTTCATCGGCTTCGCCTGGGCCCAGACCCTGGCCGCGATCGGCGCCATGACCTCGAACTACTTGATCAACAACGCCGTCACCTATCGCGACCGGCGGCTGAAAGGGCTCAAGCTGCTCAGCGGTTACGCGAAATTCTGCTTGCTCTGCAGCGTGCCCCTGGCGGCCAACGTGGCCGTCGCCACGGTGGTCTATGAGCGAGGCGCCATGTGGGTCGTGGCGGGGATCGCCGGCGCCGTCGTGGCCGCCGCCTGGAACTACTTCACCACCTCCAAGGCGGTGTGGTGACCCCCGAGGCCGCCCGGTTCCACCGAAATGTCGGCCTGCTTGCCCTGGCCGTCACGATCCTGCGCCTCATTGCGGCGCGCTGGATCCACCTGACCGAAGACGAGGCCTATTACCGCCTTTGGGCCCAGCACCTGCACCTGGGCTATTATGACCACCCGCCGATGATCGCCTGGTGGATTCGCGCCGGGATCGGTCTCTGCGGCGACAATCCGCTGGGCGTGCGCCTCGCGCCGGTTGTCGCCACCGGCATCGCCACCTGGCTGGTCGCGGACCTGACCATGGCCCTGGGGGCCAGCCGCGCCACGGGCCTGCGCGCCGCCGTCTGGTACAACGCCACCATCACCGTCGGTGTCGGCGGGATCCTGGCGACCCCGGACGCGCCGGCCGTGTTCTACTGGGTGCTGACCCTTTGGGTGCTCGGCCGCATCTGGGCCGGCGGGTCGCCCCGCCTCTGGCTGTTGGCGGGCCTGACCGCGGGCCTTGCCTGCATCTCGAAATACTCGGCCCTGTTCCTCGCCCCGGGCGTCCTGCTCTGGATGTGCATGGTTCCGCGGGCGCGACGATTGCTCGCCACGCCCTGGCCCTGGCTGGCGGTCGCAGTCGGCGCGGCGGTGTTCGCGACCAATGTCTACTGGAACGCCACCCACGGTTGGCTGACGTTCATCAAGCAATTCGGCCGGGTCGCGCCACACGAGCTGAAGCCCGCCCACCTGGCCGACCTGCTGATCACTCAGTTCTTCCTGCTGAATCCGGTGATCGCGGTGTTCGCCGGCCGGGGCGCGGTCCAGGCCTGGCGCGAGCGCGCCGATGAGAAGGTTCCCCACCTCTTCCTGCCGCTGGCCACCGGAGTTCCCTTCGCAGGCTACCTGATGCTCCACGCCCTGCACGACCGCGTGCAGGCGCATTGGCCGATCCCGCTCTTCTGCGGCTTGGTGATCCTGGCGGCGGTGGCGGTCGAGCGGGTCGACGGCTCCCGCACCGGCCGCATCCTGCGCGCCCTCGCGATCGGAATGTGGCTCGCCCTGTCCGCCGCGACGCTCATCTATGGGGCTACGGCCGGAAAGAAGGCGATCGGCCGCTGGGATCCAGTCCTGCCCCTGCGCGGCTGGCCTCAGTTCGCCGAGCGCGTCGAAGCCGCACGGGTGAAGGCCGGGGCGGCCTGGGTCGGAACCGTCAGCTACGGCGCCTATGCCCAGCTCGAGACCACCGGCGTCATCAAGGCGCCGATGCTGCAGGTCATCGAGCGATCGCGCTATGGCGATTCGGCCCCCCGGCCGGACTTCGGCAGGCCGGGGCTGATCGTCGACCTGGGACGGCGCCTCGAACCCAGCGACCTGCTCACTTGCTTCAGCCGGGTGACGATCCTTCCCACGATCCCGCGCGGAGCCGAGGGCGGCCCAGCCGCGACTTACGAGGTCTACCGGGTGGAAGGCCCCAAGACCGACCTCGTCGCCCAGGGCTGTCCGAACGACCTTGGCAAGGCCAGGCCCCGCTCCTGATCAGTGCGCCTGGAGCTGCGCCTTCGCCTTGGGGGCCTCGCCACCACGGGCCTGGGCCACGTCGGCCATCGAGATCGGCTTGGCCTTGTTGCCCCAGGAACTGCGCACATAGGTCAGCACCGCCGAGATGTCGGCGTCGCTCAGTTCGGTCTTGAAGGCCGGCATGCCCCCTCGCCCGTTCAGCACCCGACCCATCGGCTCCTTGGGATCACCCGTGGCGACC
>CAMFIW010000565.1 GCA_945952355.1 uncultured Phenylobacterium sp.
CGGCGTCAATCAGGTGATCCAGGTGCGAGAACAGCAGGATCGCGTTTCGCGCCGCGACGCCAAACAGCGTCACGAAGCCAACGAGGGACCCCAGCGAGAGGCCGCCCCCGCTCAGCGCGACGGCGACCACGCCACCGACCAGTGCGAAGGGAGCGGCCGCGAGGATCAAGCCCACCGCGCGACCTCGGCCGAAGGCCACGAGGAGAAGGGCCACCACCGCCGCTCCGGCCGCGGCGACGTTGAACAACAGTTCGCGTTGCGCGCTTCGCGTCGCCTCCGCCGTGCCGGAATAGTCGAGATACACGCCGGGCGGCAGCTTGACTGCGCGAGCGATCGCCAACCGGGCCGCCTTGGTCACGCGATCGGCCTCGGCGGGTTTGGGATTGGCGGTGACGACTTGTCGGGGGCGCCCGCCCTCGTGAGAAATCTGGGTCCTGGCGTCGGTCAAATAGACGTGGGCCACCCGGCGCAAGGGCACGGTCGTCCCGTTCGCCGCACGGATCAGCAAGTCCCCGACCGCCTCAGGATCCTGTCTCGTCTGCGGCGCCGTCGTCACGGCGATTTCTACAGAGCGGGTGTCCTCGAACACTTCCGCCGCGGTCGCCCCCTGGTAGGCGGTCGCCACCGCGTCCAGGGTCTCGGCCGGTGAAAGGCCGTAGCGCGCCAGCGCACGGTTATCGAGGTCGACACGCACCGCAGGGGTCTTAGGCGGTGTCTGCACCTTGACGTCGGTCGCGCCCGGGACCTTTGCGAGTGTCGCGGCGATCTCCTCCGCGACGCTGTCGAGCGTATCGAGATCCGCGCCATAGACCCCGACCACGAGAGAAGCCGTCTCGCCGGACAGACTTTCGCCAATGCGGTCACCGAGGAAGGTTAGGACCTCCGTCTCCAGTCCCGGATAGGCGTCGAGCGCCTCGTGGATCGCTTTCTGGATACGGTCCTGGTCGGCGCCCGCGAGTTTCGCCTTGAGTTCGACATGGAATTCGCTGCGTTCGACGCCCCAGCTGTCCTCGCCGCCCTCTGCGCGGCCGATCTGCTGCTCGACGCTCTCGATGCCGGGAATGGCCAGGAGATCATGGGTGATCGCCTCGCCATAGCGCCGCATCACCGGCAAGGATGTCCCGGGCGGCGCAGAGACGGCGAGCACGAAATGGCCCTCTCGGAAGCTCGGCAGCAGCTCGGAATTGAACACGAGCAAGCCCGCGACGGTGACCACGCCCGCCAGACCGGCGGCGGCCATGGCCCAGGCCGGTCGGCCGCAAGCGCGCAGCAACACCCGCTCGTGCCACGATTTCAGGCTGACCATGAAGGGCGGCTCCTCACCCAGGCGCGCGTGACCGAGCAGCAGGAGAGCGAGCGGCGGCGTCACCGCCACCGCCACCGCCAGGGAGGCGACCGTCGCGATGATGAAGGCGGCGGCCAGTGGCGCGAAGAAGGCTCCTTGCAGTCCATGGAGAAGAAGTACGGGCGCCAGCACGAGGGCGACCACGAGGGTGGCGTAGATCACGGGGGCTCGGACTTCCAACGAGGCCGCCAGAACCACGGCGGCGGGGTCCGCCCCTTCGGCCGCCCGCAGCCGACGGACGATGTTCTCGACGTCGATTACGGCGTCGTCCACAACCACGCCGAGGGCCACGGCCAACCCGCCCAAGGTCATGGTGTTGATGGTCCAGCCCATGCGGTCGAGGACGATCACGGCGGTCAGCAGAGACAGCGGTATCGAGATGAACGAGACCGCGACAGTGCGCAGGTTCCGCATGAACGCGAACAGCACGACGGCGATGAGCGCGGCGCCGATCAACAGGTCTTCGCCAATGCCGCCCAATGCGGTGGCGATGAAGTTGGCGGGCCGATGCAAGGTCGGATGGATCGCCACGCCTTGGGCCTCGAGCGCGGGGCGCAACTCGGCGAGGGCCGCCTCGACGGCGTGGGTCGCATCCAGGGTGTTGGCGCCGTACTGGCTCGAGAGGCTGATCAGCACGCCGGGCTTGCCCATGATCACCGCATCCCCAGTGTCGGGCGCCGGTGCGTCGGTGACCTCAGCCACGTCGCCGATCCTTACGGGCGTTCCGCCGGCCGCCCCCGGGAGGGTCGCCGAGGCGACATCGGCGGCGCTCATGGCCTGGCCTCGCGGTTCGACCAGGATGCGTTGTTGCGGCGTATCGATGAACCCGCCGCCACTGGTTCCGGTCGAAGCCTTCACCGCAGCCAGGACATCGGACAGGCTGAGATCGCGCGCCGCCAGATCTTCGGGCCTTACACGTACTTCGATCCGGCGCATCTGGCCGCCATAGACAGTCGCCCGCGCCACACCTGCGGCCGACAGCAGGCGCGGTCGCACCGTCCATTGGACCAGGTCGCGCAGCTGCATTGGCGTAAGCCGGTCCGAGGTGAACCCCACCTTCAGAAGGTCCATGGTCGAGGAGGTGAGGGGCGAGACCTTCGGCTCCTTCACGCCTGCCGGCAGGGCGCCGGTCACTTCGCCGAGGGCTTCAGCCACCACCTGGCGCGCGCGATAGGGATCGGAGCCCTCGGCGAACACCACGGTGACCACCGACAGGCCCTGGATGGAGTCCGAGCGGACGGCCGAAACCCCGGCGGCGCCGTTGACCGCCTGTTCGATCGGGCGGGTGACGAGTTGGGCCACCTGTTCGGCGGCGAGGCCTGGAGCCTCGGTTTGCACTTCCGCCTGGGCGGGAACGAAATCCGGAAAGACGTCGAACTTGGCGTGGGTCAGGGTCACCAGGCCATAGACCAGGAGCAACAGGGCCGAGGCGGCGATGAGCCTGGGCCGCGCGAGCGACCAGCGAACGATGGCGGCCAGCATTCGAGTCTATTCCGCTTCGGCCTTGGGCGCGGCTTCCGCCGCATGCAGGGCCGCCGCGCCGGACACCACGACGGGCTCGCCTGGGCGGACGCCTGAGGCCACGAAGAGGCCACCCTGTCTCTTATACACATCTGACGCTGCCGACGATATGC
>CAMFIW010000566.1 GCA_945952355.1 uncultured Phenylobacterium sp.
TCGAAATAGTCGGTCTCCGAGACGTAGGAGGCGGGGCGGCCTGCCGTGGCCAGGCGTGGGGCCATGGTGTCGCGGACGGCCTTGGCGTCGGCGCGGCCGCGGGCCTCCTGGGGTTCGTGGCCGGCGATGCCCGGATAGGCCGGACCCTCGCCGGCGCCGGAGATGGCGAGCGCGAAGGCGTCGAGCACGGCGGGGTTGGTGGCGGTGTCGCGGCTGCGGGCAAGGGCCTCGGCGGGCGCGCCGGCCAGACCCTTGTTGCAGTGGAGGGAGACGCCCCAGCCGGCCGAGGCGTGGACCAGGGCGTCGACCAGGCCGGCGCGCCGCCCTGGCTCCAGCAGGCCCTGCGACAGCCAGGTCGACTGGTAGGCGTGCAGCACCTGGCCGACCTGTCCGGCATCGCCCGACCAGAAGAAGTGGCTGGGCGGGGCGCCGGGCCGGTCGTCGGAGCGCGTGACGCCCGGAAGCGATTTCATCACCGCGCCGTTCCAGAAGAGCTTGGCCGGGATGGCCTGGATCGACGGTTTGGAGGCCTGGTAGTCGCCGTCGCGCTCGGCCAGCCAGTCGAGGAACGGCCGCCAGGCCGCCTCCGCCTCCGAGCGTTCGAGACCCTGGAACACCATGCTGATCACGACCTGGCGGCCGCGCTGGAAACGAATCTGTTCGCCCCAATGCGGGTTCAGCAGGTGGTCGCGATAGAAGGCCAGCACTTGGTCGACCAGGGTGCGGTAGGCGGCGTCCGATGCCGCGGTGACCGTCAGGTCGACGGCGCCGAAGAACTTCGGCAGGTCATGGGTCTTGAGGGTCAGGCGGGTGACCACGCCGAAGGTGCCGCCGCCCCCGCCCTTGAGCGCCCAGAAGAGGTCGGGGTCGCTGCAGGCGTTGACCACGCGCACCTGGCCGTCGGCGGTCACGACCTCGGCCTCCAGGAGCCCCGCGGCGCCGGTGCCGAAGCCCTTGGAAAAGCTGCCGAAGCCGCCGCCCTGGACGAGGCCCGCGACCCCGACCGTGGTGCAGCCGCCGCCCTGAACATAGCGCCCGGCCTTGGTGGTGACCGCGTCATAGGCGTCAAGCCACAGGCAGCCCGCTCCCAGGCTGACCGCCGGCTGGGGCGCCACGCGGCTCGCGCAGCCTTGCGGGACGAAGGCGTCGTGCAGGGTGATCTGGCGCATGCGCCGGGTCCAGATCAGCAGGGAGTCCGGGGCGTTGGAACCGCCGAGATAGGAGAGGCCGCCGCCCCTGACGACCAGACGCAGGTTGTTGCGGCGGGCGAAGGTAACCGCCGCAGCGACGTCGGCGTTGCTCTGCGCCGCCACGGCGTAAGCGCTGGGGCGAGAGGTCCAGGCGTCCGTCCAGCCGAGGGTCTGGGTGAGCGCGGGATCGTCCCCGATGAAGAACGGATTGCGAAGGTTGTGGAACAATTCGGCGCAGTCGTCGCCCCCGGCCTTGGCGCAAGCGACGAGCGGCGAGGCGACCTTGATCAGGCGGCCGCCGACCTGGTCGTTCAGCGACGCCCACTGCGCGTCGGCCGGCCAGCCCGGCTCGCCCGGACGAACGCGGCGGCGGGGCGCGGCGGCCTGGACTGGCAGAGGCGCCGTCAGTGTTCCGGTGATCGCGGCGGCTGCGCCGATCAGGAGGTTTCGTCTGAGCATCGGAAAAGCCTCTCGAACCTGGATGGGATCGAGAGGCCCATGGAAAACCCAGCCCGCAAAGGGCGGAGGGACAGACGGTGGCGCTCGCGGGACGGGCGGCTACGATCCCTTAGGCGATGACGCCGGTGCGGCGCCGAAGCGCGGTCCCAACCATGCCGAAGCCCGCGATCATAAGCGCCCACGTCCCCGGTTCAGGGACGAAGTTGTTCGCGATCACGGTGTCGATCTCGATGTTGTCCAGAAAGGCCGTGCCGCCCAGGAAGCCAATGTCCGTGCCCCAGCGCAGGCCGGGGCTCAGGGTCACGTGCTGCCAGCTGTCGCGCGGAATATCGACCTGCATATAGTTGTACATGTCGACGCCCTTCGGCACGTAGACATCGAACGAGCGCAAGATGCCGATGTATCCTGTCCGTGTGGAGCCCGGCCCCGGGATGGTGTTCCCGGCCCCGACGAAAAACTCCGAATAGGGAAGGCCATGCATCGGCGTGATGACGTCGAGGACGAGATAGTGGTTCGAGGCGTCGCCGACGACCGTCCCACGAATCCGGTTCGTCCCGCCGAGCCCGGAGTCGGTGTAGTGGACGCCCAAGGTCTGGTCCTCGAAATCGAGGGTATAGATCGCGGCGTGGGCGGCGCCGGAAACCATTGTGGCTGCAGCCGCCAATAGCAGTGTCTTCATGATGAACCCTCCCAGGTTGCGGGGAGAGGGCATTTGAAGCCGGAGCCTGTCAACCATACTCCCGACATAGGGGAACGCGATATCCGGTGAACTTGGGGCACGCCGGGACTGGATCGCTATTCCGGCGCTACCCCTCCGCTGGCATGGCGGAATAGCGTTCCTGTCCCCGGTTGGGCTACCGCCTCCAGGGAAGCCGGTGCGCGATCCTGACGGCCTCGGTGCTCATGTCGCAGGCATAGACCAGGACTTCGACGCCGACGTCGGCCGCGGCCGCCAGTCCCCGGGCGAAGATGGGATCCAGGTCGTGGCAGGCGGTGAAGGCGTCGCAATCGGTGCGCTGGACGACGAAAAGGGCGACGGCGCGGTCGCCCTCGGCGACCATGGCCTCCAGTTCCTTGAGGTGCTTGGACGAGCGGGCGGCGACGCAATCGGGAAACTCGGCCAGCGTGCCTGCGCGGCGCAGGTGGCAGTTCTTGATCTCCAACCAGCAGCGGGGGCGGTCGGGGCTTTCCAGAAGGAAGTCGACGCGGCTGGCCTGGCCGTACTTCACCTCGCGGCGGACCGACGCGTAGCCCGACAGTTCGGGAATGGCGTCCGCGGCCCTGTCTCTTATACACATCTCCGAGCCCACGAGACTAGGCATGATCTC
>CAMFIW010000567.1 GCA_945952355.1 uncultured Phenylobacterium sp.
CTGGATGCCCTCGCCGTGATAGTCCTTCAGGAACTCCTCGATCTGCGAGTGGTCGTCCTGGCTCTCGTTAAGCGGGATGCGGATCTTGCCGCAGGGGCTGGTCATGGCCTTGGAGAACAAGCCGGTCTGCGCGCCCTCGATATCGAAGTAGCGGATCTCGCGGAAATTGAAGATCCGCTCATAGAACTCCGCCCAGGTCGCCATCTGCCCGCGGAAGACGTTGTGGGTCAGGTGATCGAGATAGGTCAGGCCCATCGCGTTGGCCGCCATCTGCGCCTGCGCGCCCGGGATCGGCACGAAGTCGACATCGTAGATCTCCTGCGCACCGTAGCGGTCGACCAGGTAGAGGTTCGAGCCGCCGATGCCCTCGATGGCCGGGATGTTCAGTTCCATCGGGCCCACCGGGCCGCGCACGGCCTTGGCGCCGCGCTCGACGGCCAAGGCCAGGGCCTTGGCCGCGTCCTTCACCCGGAAGGCCATGGCGTTGGCCGACGGGCCGTGGATCTCGCGGAAATCCGCGGCCTGGCCGTTGGGCTCCATGTTCAGGATGAAGTTTATGTCACCCTGGCGGAACCGCAGCACGTTCTTGGAACGGTGCCGGTCGGTGGCGGTGAAGCCCATCTTCTCGAACAGCTCCTTCAGCCGTTCGGGCTCGGGCGATGTGAACTCGACGAACTCGAAGCCATCGGTGCCAAGCGGATTGTCGAACAGGTCACGGGTCTGGGCGGGGGCGTTCATCCGAAACTCTCCATCGCGAGAGATAGTATCATATGAAACCAAATGCCTCATTCGAGCCTACGAGACAAGACCCGGCTCGGCTGATAGCAAACGCGTGAACGCCACCGCCGGACCGACATGCTTCGCAAACTCTACGACTGGGTTATGGCGCTCGCCGCGTCGCGCCACGCGCCTTGGGCGCTCGCCGCCGTCTCATTCGCGGAAAGCTCGTTCTTCCCGATCCCGCCGGACATCATGCTGGCCCCGATGGTCGCCAAGCAGCCACGACGGGCCTACCTGTTCGCCCTGATTTGCACGGTGGCTTCGGTGCTCGGAGGCCTTCTCGGCTACGCCATCGGCGTGTTCCTGGAGCCTGTCGCCCTCGGCATCCTCAAGGCCTTCGGCCACCCCAACGGCCTGCAGGAGTTCCAGGATCAGTTCGCCAAGTGGGGCATGATGGTGATCCTGGTGAAGGGCCTGACGCCGATCCCCTACAAGCTGGTGACCATCGCCTGCGGCCTGGCGCGGTTCGACCTGTTCACCTTCGTCTGGGCCTCCATCGTCACCCGTGGTGCGCGGTTCTTCCTGGAAGCCACAGTGCTGAAGTTCTGGGGCCCCGCGATCCTGGCGGAGGTCGAGAAGCGGCTGACCCTCTACGCGGTCTTGGGGGTCGCTCTCCTGGTCGGGGGTTTCCTCGCGGCGAAGCTTCTTCACGCATAGGCCTTGGGGCCGCCGCGATTTTCGGGTCTTATCCCGCCCCATGATGAAGCTTATCCGCGCCGTGGCCGCCCACTGGCTCTACTGGGCGCTGTTCGCCTCGGCCCTGATGCTGGCGACAGCGCACGCGTTCGAGACCTTCGGGGGCTACCAGCCCTGCACGCTGTGTCTGCGCCAGCGGGAGGTCTACTGGATCGCAGGCGGCGTCGCGCTCGCCGGGATCGTCGCGAGCCGCACGCCCAGCGTCGCGCGGTTTCGCTGGCTATTCGACGCGGGGCTGGCGGTGATCTTCCTCGTCGGCCTCGGCGCGGCGGTCTACCACGCCGGCGCCGAATGGAAGTGGTGGCCCGGCCCAACCACCTGTTCGAGCGCTGGGCGAGGCGTCGACCTAAGCGATCTGGCCGCCATCGCCGATGGCACCGCCAAGATCAAGCCGCCGGCCTGCGACGAAGCCACCTGGCGCTTCCTGGGTCTTTCCATGGCCGGCTGGAACGCGCTCGTCTCCCTGAAGCTGGTCTTCTACAGCGTGCTGGCCCTGACCCAGGATCGGAAGCGCGCATGAGCGACCGTCCCGTTCCGCCTCGGCCAGGCCAGGGAGCCGCCTCCGCCCGCCTCGCCGAGATCCTGCGCGTCGACCATGCGGGCGAGCTGGGCGCCGTTCACATCTACCGCGGCCAGCGCGCCGTTCTGGGGGCGGCCCCCGGGCGCGAGCGGATCGCCGGGCAGCTCGCCGAGATGGAAGGCCACGAAGCCGTTCACCTGGCCCGGTTCGACAAGCTGCTGACCGACAACAGCGTGCGGCCCACCGTCATGACGCCGCTGTGGCGCGTCGCCGGCTTCGCGCTCGGCGCCGGCACCGCCCTGCTGGGCGAGAAGGCCGCGCACGCCTGCACCGAGGCGGTCGAGACCGTGATCGAGCAGCACTATGCCGGCCAGATCGCCGAGTTGGAGGGCCGCGAGCCCGAGCTCGCCGCCGAGCTTTCCAAATTCCGCGATGAGGAACTGGCGCACCGCGACCAGGCCCTGGAGGAAGGCGCGCGCGAGGCGCCCGGCTATCCTCTGCTCGCCGCCGTCATCCGCGCCGGCTGCCGGGCCGCCATCAAGATCAGCGAGAAGCTATGACCGAGGCCGAGATCGAAGCGCTGCGACGAGGCGCCGAGGCGCCCGCCAAGGCGGCCCCAGCCGACATCGCCGCCGTGGCTGACGATCTCTCCGCCGCCTTCAGGGACGATCCGCAATTCGACTGGTTCCTGCGCGACGATGCGCGGCGGCCCGCGGAACGCCTGAAGTTCTTCAAGATGCTGCTCAGCGAAATCGCCCTGCCCGACGGTGTGGTGAGCCGCCCGCTCGGCGGGGGCGCTGTCTCGATCTGGCTCCCCTCCGAGGCGCTCGGACCCAACCCCATCTGGCAGGAGTTGCGCGCCCTGCCGTCGATCCTCGCGGCGACCGGCTTCGCCCGCTTCGGTCGGATCGTCGCCATGCGCGAGGCCATGGACAAGCATCATCCGATGGAGCGCCCGCACGCCTATCTGTG
>CAMFIW010000568.1 GCA_945952355.1 uncultured Phenylobacterium sp.
AGGAGGCCGCGGCGTGGCCGCGCGGGTGCAGAACCGTCGCGTGATCTCCTACGGGACCAATCCCCAGGCCGAGGTTCGCGCGGAGAAGATCGCCATGGGTCCGGACGGGTCCCACTACGACGTGGTCATCGCGCCGCGGGAAGGCGATCCGATCCGCTGGGACGGCCTGCACCTGCCCATGCCCGGCCAGCACAATGTGCTGAACTCGCTGGCGGCCATCGCCATCGCCCGCGAGCTCGGGGTGTGCGAGGCCGACATCCGCAAGGGCCTGACCGGGTTCGGCGGGGTGGGGCGGCGCTTCACCACCGTCGGCGTGGCCCATGGCGTGCGGATCATCGACGACTATGGCCACCACCCGGTGGAGATCGCCTCGGTGCTGAAAGCCGCCCGCGCGGTCACCAACGGGCGGGTCATCGCCGTCGTCCAGCCCCATCGCTATTCGCGTCTGCACGACCTGTTCAACGCGTTTTGCGGCTGCTTCAACGATGCCGATGTGGTGATCGTCTCCGACGTCTACGCCGCCGGCGAGAGCCCGATCGAGGGCGCCAGTCGCGACGGCCTGGTCGAGGGTCTGCGCCGGTTCGGCCACCGCCGCGCGCTTCCGCTGGACAAGCCCACCGACTTGGCGCGCCTGATAGCCGACGAGGCCAAGGTCGGCGACTTGGTGGTCTGCCTGGGCGCCGGCGACATCACCAGCTGGGCCTACGCCCTGCCGGGCCAGCTCGAGGCGCTCGCCCGGTGAGCTGGAAGGACCGGCTGCCGGCCGTTCGCGGCAAGCTGCTGCGCGACGAGCCGCTCGCGCCCTACACCTGGTTCCGGGTCGGCGGTCCGGCCGACGCGCTGTTCCTGCCGGAGGACGAAGACGATCTGGCCCAGTTCTTGGCCGACCTCGACCCGGCCGTGCCGGTGACCCCGCTTGGCGTCGGCTCCAACACGCTCGTGCGCGATGGTGGGGTCGACGGGGTGGTGATCCGCCTGGCCGGCCGCGCCTTTGGCAAGGTCGAGCCGCGAGGCGAGTCAACGATCTATGCCGGGGCCGCGGCCCTGGACGCCATGGTCGCCCGCGAGGCCGGCAAGGCCGGCATCGCCGGGCTGGAGTTCTATCGCGGTGTGCCCGGATCGATCGGCGGGGCCGTGATGATGAACGCCGGCTGCTATGGCTCCGAGACCAAGGACGTCCTGGTCGAGGCCTATGCCGTCGCCCGGGCCGGCGAGCGCGCCACCTTCTCCAACGCGCAGATGGGCTTCTCCTATCGCAAGTCGGCCAAGGCGGCGGAGGGCGGGCTGATCTTCACCGGCGCCCTCTATCGCGGAACGCCCGACGATCCGGCGGCCGTCGAGGCGCGCATGGCCGAGATCACCGCGCGGCGCGAGCAGACCCAGCCGATCCGCGAGAAAACCGGCGGCTCGACCTTCAAGAATCCCGAGGGGCACTCGTCCTGGAAGCTGGTCGACGCGGCCGGTTGGCGCGGCAAGCCCTATGGCGGAGCTATGTTCAGCCCCCTACATGCGAACTTCCTCATCAATACCGGTGAGGCCACCGCCGCGGACCTGGAAGGCTTGGGCGAGGCGGTCCGCGCCGATGTGCTGGCCATGACGGGGATTCAGCTCGAATGGGAGATCAAGCGCATCGGCCGGCCCGGCTGATCCTGGTCAAGCACGGCATGCCGGAGATCCTGGAGGATCAACCGCGGTCGAGCTGGAAACTGTCCGACTTCGGGCGAGCGGGAGCCGCGAGGGCGGCGGACGGCCTCGCCCGCTTCATGCCGGACCGCCTGCTTTCCAGCGCCGAGCCCAAGGCCGCCGAGACCGCGCGGGCCATGGGCGCGCGGTTCGGCCTGACGCCCGAGGTCGACGCCGGTTTCGGCGAGCACCAGGCTGATGAAGCGCCGTTCGGCGCGGCGGCCGCCTTCGAGGCCGAGGTGGCGGCCCTGTTCGCCGATCCGGTCGGCCTGGTGATGGGCGAGGAGACGGGCGTCGCCGCGCGGTCCCGATTCGACGCCGCCGTTGCGAGGATCGGACCGGCGAAGAGTGCGGTCGTCGTGGCGCATGGCCGCGTGATCACGCTCTGGCTCAGTCATCAGCTGGGCTTCGACCCCATGCCGTTCTGGAAGTCGCTCAGCTTCTGCCATGCCGCCGTCCTGGAGGGCGACCGACTGGAGCTTGTCGCACCCTAGCCCGGAAGCTTCTCGAACGGCACCAGGCGTACGCTGGCCGAGGCGCGGGCGAGCCAGGTCCCGTCCGCGTCGGTCAGGCGGGCCTCGACGAAGCCTACGGTCTTGCCGAGCTGGATCACCTGGCCTTCGCCGATCAGCGGGCCGAGGCGCGCCGGCGCCAGGAAGCTCACCGACATGTCGATGGTCGCCGTATAGAGGGCCCCGCGCGTGTGCGTGAACACCGCCGGGCCCATGGTGTCGTCCAGCATGGCGGCCACGAAGCCGCCCTGGATGAAGCCCGCAGGGTTCAGGAACTCCGGCTTGGGCTCGAAGCCGATCCGGATCCAGCCCTCGGCCGGGCGGGCGTCCAGCACGTTCCAGCCCAGGAGCTTGGCGCAGGGCGGGCGGGGCAGGGTGTCGAGGGCGGTGGCGACGGTCATGGTTCGGCTCCTTGCGAAGCTCAGAGTGCTCGACCCCTGCCGCCAGCCTGCTGTCAGCAGTCGTATTGGCCCTCCCGGACAACCCGCTGTGGCGCCTTGACTCGACGGAGGCCGAGCGCGACCTCCAGGCCATGACCAAGCTTGCTCTCGCGGCCTGCGCCGCCGCCCTCATCGCCGCCGCCCCCGCCGCCGCCGCCGATCTCGCCAAGGACGCCCAGGCCGTGCGCGACAAGGCGCTCGGCGATTCCACCGCCTGGGATGTCGTCGAATCCCTCACCACCGAGATCGGCCCTCGGCCGGTCGGCACGCCCGCCATGGCCCGCGCCAAGGAGTGGGGCGTGGCCAAGCTGAAGGCGTTGGGCTTCGAGAA
>CAMFIW010000569.1 GCA_945952355.1 uncultured Phenylobacterium sp.
TGATCGTCGCCGAGGCCACCGCGGTGGTCCCGGCCGGCGCCGAAGCGGTGCTGACCGCCGCGCTCAGCGCCGCGTGGACCGTCGGCTTCGGCTATCCTGCGATCCTGGTGGCCAGCTTCGCCGCGAGCCTTGCCGCCGCCGCCGCCGCCGTCGCACTCCCCCGCGCGCGACGTAGCGTTCCGACCGGCCGGGCCGACTATCTGGGCCATCTCGGCCGCGGCGTCCGCTTCGCCCTGGGACATGCCGTCGCCCTGATGATCATCGCGCTCCTGGGCTTCAGCCAGGCGTTCGGCGGCGGGCTGGAGGGGTTCTGGCCGATCTTCGCGGCCAAGGCCGGCCTACCCCACGCCGCCGTGGCTCTGTTCGCAGCCGCGATCGGCGCGGCCCAGGCGCTCGGCGCGATCCTGGCGCACCGCCTGCGCGGCCAGCCGGACCGTCTGTTCCACGTCCTGGCCCTGGCCATGGGTCTGACCCTGGCGCTCGCCGCCGCGATCTTCCAGCCCTGGACCGTGGCCCTGATCGTCCTGCTCGCTGGGGCCTTCAAGGTGATCGACGTGAACTTCGACGCCCGGCTGCACGCGGCGATCCCGACCGAGATGCGAGCCACCCTTGCCTCGGTCCGCAGCTTCGCCGGGCAGGTGGCGATGACCGGTGTGCTGGCCGCCTTCGGCGCCCTCTCGAACGCGACCTCCTATCCGGTGGGGTTCTTGGCCTGTGGCCTGGCCATGGCGCTCAGCGGCCTTGTGTTCCTGGCCCTTGGCCGCCGACGCTGAGCGGTGAGGCTGGACGCCCGGACACGGTCATCTTCCGGGCCGCGCCCTCCCCCGAAAAGGCGATCGTCGCACCGCCATCCTGGGCGACGAGTTGGCGGGTCCCGGTGGCGACCAGGGCAAGAAGGCCAAGGTCGGGCGTTGCAAGCGCGTAGCCCTCGCCGTGACGCACGAAATCGACACGATTGGGATACCGATCCTCGAACCGGTCGAAGCGCCAGGCGCCGAGGAAGGGATCGAGCGCCGCCCGATCAGGGGACACGGGCGTCTCGCGGCGCGGCTTGAAGTCTGGCCAGTCATAGATGTCGGAGACCGCCTGGATGATCTCGTTGGCGAGCACCATGCCGTTGTCGGAATTGGTCATCACGGCGACGCCGCTGCCGGATTCCAGGAACAGCAGGTAGCGGCACTTGTAGCCGACATTGCCGCCTTGATGGATGAAGCGCCGCTGCGGCCCCTCGCCGAGCACGGCCAGGCCCATGGCGTAGTTCTCGAAGTGCGGGGTGAGGTATTGGCGGGCCGCGGACCGGCTCAGGAAGGCGGTTCCGCCGAGCCAGGCGGCGCGGATCGCGAGCGCGAAGCGGGCTAGATCGCCGGGCGTCGACCAGAGACCTGCGGCCGCCTGTTCGGGATAGGCGTGGGCCCCGCCTGGGACCTCGCTCGCGTCGTAAAGGTGGCCGGGCGCGATGTCGGTGCGCAAGGTCGCCGGAAGGGGCTGGGCGAAAGTGCTGCGGGTGAGCGCCAGGGGCCTCAGCACCCACGCATCCATCAAGGCGCCGAACTCGACACCCATGTGTGTCTCCATGGCGAGTTCGGCGATTGCGTAGCCGCCCCCGGAATAGGCGTAGCCTGTGTCAGGACGGGTCGCGATGCGCACGGGTGGCGAATTGGCGGGAGCCTCGCCCAGAACCACCTGGCGGTCCGTGGGCAGGGCGGCGCCCATCTCGTAGCCGTCAAACCCTCCAACCGTCGCGCCGGCCGAATGGGCTAGGAGATTGCGCAGTGTCGCCGGGTGATCGGAGGTCTGCTCGCCGCGTGGCAGATCGATCGGCAGATAATCTTCGACCGGGACATCGAGGTCGAGCTTACCGGCCTGGGCCAGGCGCATGGCTAGCGCGCCGGTGAAACTCTTGCTGATCGAGGCGGCCTGGAACAGGGTCTGCTCGGAGATGGGGCGTCCCGCGCGCGCCTCCAGGGCGTAGGCGGCGGACCAGTCGATCCGGCCCCGGTCGATCACCGCCAGGCTGACCGCCGGGACTCTGTAGCGCCGCATCCGATCGCATATGGAAAAGCGGGATTGGGCCTGCCCCTCCAGCGCGACCCGCTGGAGGAGGCCACTTTCGACGGCGCGCCGGCGGGCGGTCACCTCGGTCGGCGAGGCTGCGCGAGCCGGTCCGGCCGCGGCGGCGGCGGCCATCAGCGCCAGAAGGGAACGTCTGTCGGGCATGGGCGTCCTTTCGGCGGCCCCGTCCCGGTAGCCGCGGCGTCTGGCCATGTCATGTGAGCGATTGGTTAGGTGGAGCCGGTCGCCCGGGCGAGAGCCCGAACCGCTGCCGATTTCGGAGCCGGCGCCTCTAGGCGGCCAGGCTCCAGGCGAGTTTCAGGTCTTCCATGAAGGCGGCGTAGGCGCGCGTCTTGGCGGCGGCGTCAGGAAGGCGAAGCAGATATGAAGGGTGATAGGTCACCAGGCCCTGGCTCTGGTCGGAGAGCTGGATGGGCCGGCCGCGGTTGGCGGCGATGGGCATGGGTTTGCGGAACACCGCCAGGGCCGCGGTGGCCCCTAGGGCGACGATCACCCGGGGCCGCACCATGCGGCGTTCAGCGTCGAGCCACCAGCGGCAAGCCTCGACCTCGCCGCCATTCGGCGTCTGGTGGATGCGGCGCCTACCCCGAAGCTCGTGCCTGAAGTGCTTTACCGCGTTGGTGACGTAGGTCCGATCGCGCGGCAGGCCCGCCTCGGCGAGCGCCTTGTTCAGCACCCGCCCCGCCGGCCCAACGAAGGCCCTGCCCGCGAGGTCTTCCTGATCGCCTGGCTGCTCGCCCACCAGCATAAGGCGTGCATGGGCCGGCCCCTCCCCCGTGACGCCCTGGGTGGCGTTCCTCCACAGTTCGCAGCGGCGGCAGAAATCGACGCTGGCTGCGATTTCTTCCAGGCTGTTCGGCGCGTCCTGGCCATAGG
>CAMFIW010000570.1 GCA_945952355.1 uncultured Phenylobacterium sp.
GTGTATAAGAGACAGGCTCTGCCCGTCAGCCCCCTCCGTCGTTCGCCGCTGGCGAACGGCACCTCCCCCAACGGGGGAGGACCTAGGCGCCCCGAAGAGACCGTCGAGCTGGTCCGCGGTCCCGCCGGCGCCGAGCCGATCGTCGACATGCTGCTGTCGGAAGGCCGGGTGCCCTGGGCCGGCCACACGGCCCAGCACGCCATGCAGGAGGTCTACGACACCATCCGCAAGGCCAGGACGGCCCTGATCTTCGTCAACACCCGCTTCCAGGCCGAGTTCGCGTTCCAGGAGCTCTGGCGGCTGAACGAGGACAACCTCCCCATCGCCCTGCACCATGGCAGCCTGGCCGCCGAGCAGAGGCGCAAGGTCGAGGCCGCCATGGCCCGCGGCGAGCTGAAGGCCGTGGTCTGCACCTCCACCCTCGACCTCGGGATCGACTGGGGCGATGTGGACCTCGTGATCCAGCTCGCCTCGCCGAAAGGCGCGAGCCGCATGGTCCAACGGATCGGCCGCGCCAACCATCGCCTGGACGAGCCCAGCCGCGCCCTCTTCGTGCCCGCCAACCGGTTCGAGATGCTGGAGTGCCAGGCCGCCCGCGAGGCCATCGCCGAGAGCCGGTTCGACGGCGATCCGCCCCGCATCGGCGCGCTCGACGTGCTAGCCCAGCACGTCATGGGCTGCGCCTGTTCCGAACCCTTCGACCTCCTCAAGCTCTATGACGAGGTCACCTGCGCCGGCCCCTATCGCGGCTTGCCCTACGAGGACTTCGAGCAGGTGGTCGATTTCGTCTCGACAGGCGGCTACGCGCTCAAGACCTATGACCGGTTCCGGCGGATCGTGAAGGGCCAGGACGGCCTCTGGCATGTCCGCGACGGCCAGACCGCCCAGCGCCACCGGCTGAACGTCGGCGCCATCCTTTCGCCGGCCGTGCTGTCGGTGCGCATCGCCATGGGCCGCCGCCTGCAGCCCGGCCGCAAGATCGGCGAGATGGAGGAGGGCTTCCTGGAAATGCTGGAGCCCGGCGACACCTTCATCTTCGGCGGCCAGGTCTGGTCGCTGGTGGCTGTGACCGGCCTCGATGTCCTGGTTCGCCCCGCCATGGACCGCGAGCCCAAGATGCCGTCCTGGGGCTCGTCCAAGTTCGCGCTCTCGACCTTCCTGGCCCAGCGCGTCCGCGAGCTGATGTTCGACGAAAGCCATTGGTCGGTGCTGCCCAACGACGTGCGCGAATGGCTGGAGTTGCAGCGCGACCGCTCGATGATCGTGCGCGAGGGCGAGTTGCTGCTGGAGACCTTCCCGCGCGGAAAGCGCAACTTCCTGGTCTGCTATCCCTTCGAAGGTCGCCTCGCCCACACAACCCTGGCCATGCTGCTGACGCGGCGACTGGAACGGCTGGGCGCCGAGCCGCTGGGCTTCGTCTGCAACGACTATGCGGTGGCCGTCTGGGCCGCGACACCTTTGGACGGACTCGATTTCGACGAACTGTTCGCCGAGGACATGCTGGGCGACGACCTCGAGAGCTGGCTCGCCGAGAGCTTCATGATGAAGCGGGCCTTCAAGGGCTGTGCGATCATCTCAGGCCTCATCGAGCGTCGATTCGTCGGCGGCGAGCAGAAGACGGGACGGCAGGTGACCTTTTCGACCGACCTCATCTACGACGTGCTGCGTCGGCATGAGCCGGACCACCTGCTGCTGCGCTGCGCCCGCGCCGACGCCGCCACCGGCCTCGTGGACGTGGCGCGGCTGGGCCACATGCTGACCCGCATCAAGGGCCGCATCCGTCATTCCGCGCTCGATCACCTGTCGCCGTTCTCGGTGCCGATCCTGTTGGAGATCGGGAAGGAGCGGACGCCTGGCCAGCTCGGCGAGCACATCTTGGCCGAGGCCGAGGACGACTTGATCGCGGAGGCCATCGCGTGAGCGCCCTGCCCACGCCGTCCGAACCGCACGTCTATGACTGGCAAGCCAGCACCTGCGGCGGACTGCGCCTGAAGGTGCGCGAGACCGAGGTCGTGCTCAGGACCTCCGGCGCGCTGTGGCTGCGCGAATGCCGCGCGCTGATCGTCGCCGACCTGCACCTGGAAAAGGGCTCGGCCTATGCCGCACGCGGCCAGATGCTGCCACCCTATGACACCCGCGACACGCTGCGCCGTCTCGAGGCCGAGATCGAACGGTTGTCGCCGGCGACCGTCGTACTGCTGGGCGACACCTTCCACGATCGCGCCTCGGAGGCGCGGTTGGCCGCCGACGACGCCGAACGTCTCCGCGCCCTGGCCTCCGGCAGGACCCTGATCTGGGTGATCGGCAATCACGACGCCGACGGGCCTCGATACCTGCCCGGGGAGACGGCCGACGAGCTCGAACTCGCCGGCCTGATCCTGCGCCACGAGCCGCAGCCGGGCGCCCAGCCAGGTGAGGTCGCCGGCCACCTGCACCCATGCGCCCGGGTCGCCTCGGCCAAGGGCTCGACGCGGCGGCGCTGTTTCGTCACCGACGGCGAGCGGATCATCGTTCCGGCCTTCGGCGCCTATGCGGGCGGACTGAACATCCTCGATCGCGCCTATTCCGGCATGTTCGTGCGCCCGCCCCTGACCGGCGCGCTCGGCGCCAGCCGCGTCCACGCGGTCGGCTGGCGTTCCCTGCGCGGCGACTAGGCCGCCGGCGCCCGGCGGGCCTCTGCGACGACCTCCTCAGCCTTGGCGAACAGGGCCGCATCCACCTTGAGCCCGGAGGCCGCGGCGTTCTCGGCCAGTTGCTCCGGCCGGCTGACTCCGACGATGGCCGAGGCGACGTTGGGTTCGCGAAGCACCCAGGCCAGGGCGAACTGCGACAGCGTGCAGTCGGCCTCCGCCGCCAGCGGTTTCAGCTTCTGCACTGCTTCCAGCACCGCCGGCTGCAGCCAGGACTGGATCGGCGTGCTCATGGCGTCGGACGCGGCGCGGGAA
>CAMFIW010000571.1 GCA_945952355.1 uncultured Phenylobacterium sp.
CCTCAGGAGCGCGGCGTAGCCGCCGAGAAGCGCGAAGACGGAAAGGCCAAGGGCCAGGTAGAGGAGGTCAGTCATGACAGGCGCCCGCGATGGATCATGTGCGGACGATGCGCCTGGGGGCCGTCAGGTCTCGACGGGGGAAGTGGGGACCTAGCGTAAGGGCGGTGTAAAGGCGCGGCGCGCTAAAGCTGTCCGAGGGTGAAGATCATCAGCCCGGCGACCAGCAGGGTGAAGGCGAAGACCGTCGAGAACCAGACGATCATGGTCTTCACGATCGCCCCCGCGACGCTGGAGCCATAGGCGCCACGCAGGGTCTGGTAGAGGTTGACCGGCGTCCAGATGGCGACGAGGCCGAACCAGAACGGTTGCCAGGCGCCCGGCAGGACAAGGCCGAGCGCATTGGTGAGAAAGGCGAAGGACAGCAGATTCATCGCCACTAGCAGGTGGTCGTAGATGAAGTACTGTCGGCGCGTCATGTAGACGAGGGCCAGGCTTAGCCCCACGATGGGTAGCAGCAGCACGGCCAGACGGTGGCCCCAGGCGAACATCACCGTCAGGTAGTATTCCGGATTGGCGACGGCCTTCTTGAGGCCCTCGGTGAGCCAGGCGGCGTCGTCCTTCCTGGAATGGCTGGAGTCCTTGGAAGCCTTGTCGATGGCCTCGAGCGTGGCGGTCCGGGCCTCCTCCGAACCGAGCAGGCCCGGACCGTCATAGGCCTTGGCGGGGTCGGGCCGGCTGGCCGCCAGCCGGTCGGCCTTGGCGAGCGACGCGGCGTAGCGGCCCTGGGCGCCGGCTGTCGCCTTGGCGTAGCGGGCCTCGACCCTGGTCTTGTCCTCGTCCGGATCCTTCAGGTCGGCGGCCCGGTCCTTGTCGGCCTCGGCAAGACTTTCGTTCCGCTCGGTCGCGGCCTCGGCGCGCAGGCGAGCCGCTTCGGCGGCGCGTCCCGCCGGGGTGGCGAGGGCCGCCTCCCGGGCGTGCGCCTGAGCCTCCTGGGCCTTGGTGATCTGGTGAATCGCATGCTCGGCGGCGAAGATGAAGAGCAGCAGGGCGACCAGGAAGGTGCGGAAGGGCGGCACGTGGCGGACCAGCCGGCCCTCCATGTAGTCCTTGGCGAGCTTGCCCGGCTGAAAGAACAGGGCGGGAAGAGTCCGCGAGAGGCGGCCGTCGAGGTGGAACAGGCCTTCGACGGCTTCCCAGATCAGGTGAAAGATCGAGCGCTTGTGCCGGTCGTATTCCTGTCCGCAGGCGTGGCAGTAGGGGCCCTCGAGCGCCGCGCCGCAATTGGCGCAATGGGCGCCCGGAGGAGGCGGGGCTTTCGGGCGGCCGACCATTTGGGGCAGGGAATCCGCCGCCGCCGCTTCCAGCTCTACGCTCACGCCGCCCCCATGGTTGATCACGTGGACGCAACCTAGAGCAGGACGAGACGACTCGAAACACCTTCCCCCTCGCGGGAGGAAGGACGCCGGTGCTAGCGCCGGTCGCCAGGCCGGGTGCCGGGGACGCCTTCATCCTGGTTGGGCAGGATGCCGGAGCCGCGGCCGACCGTGCCAAGGAGCTGTTCGAAGATCGTCAACTCGCGGCCGCGGGTGGGGGTCTCGCGACCGTTGAAGGCGATCAGTTTGCCGTCCTTGAGGCTGTACTGGTTCACCGACTCCACCATTTCGGTGTCCTTGTTGAACACGATGGCGGTGACGTCGCGGCGCGTGGTGACCGGGCGCTTGAAGGCGACGGTCTCCTTCATCTGGTCGATATAGAACCAGACGTTGGGATCGAAGGTCGAGGTGGCCGACGGCGAGCCCAGGCGGCCGCGGACGGTCGACTTGGTGTCGACCCCGGCCTTCACGTCCTTGGGATTGGCGTCGATCGCCTGGAAGCCGGAATAGGCGGTGATCGGCGCGCAGGCGGCCGGGCCCATCAGGCTCAGCGCGAGGACGGCGAAGGCGGCGCGTCGGAACATAGAAGACCTATCAGAATATCCAGGGCCTTTGACCTATCGCTCGCGGCCCCTTACTGCAATGCCGCCCTTAAGCGCCCCTCGGGGCGAAATCGAGGCCGATATGATCCTGGACCGCCTGTTCCGCCCGAAACCCGCCCAGATCGCGGGGGCTTCGCTCTATGCCACCTGCGTCGAACAGGCGCGGTCGCCGGTGCTCTATGCCGAATTCGGGGCGCCCGACACGGTCGAGGGGCGATTCGAGATCTACACCTTGCATGTGGTGCTGCTGCTCGACCGGCTGGTGCGTCAGGGCCCGAAGGCGGCCGAGGTGAGCCAGGGCCTGTTCGACACCTATGTGCGTTCCCTGGATGATGCGCTGCGCGAGATGGGTGTGGGCGACCTGTCGGTGGGCAAGAAGATGCGTCGGCTGGGCGAGGCCTTCTACGGGCGAGTGAAGAACTACGAGGCGGCGTTCGCGGCCCTGCCGCAGGTCGGCGAACTGGACGCCCTGCTGGCCCGGACCGTCTATGCCGGGGTCGAAGACCCGCCGGTCGCGCGGCTGCGGGACTATGTGCTCGCCCAGCGGCGCGCGCTGGCGGGGCAGGGGCTGGAACCGATCCTGGAGGGGCGCGTCGCCTGGAGCCCGGTCGGGTGAGCTGGAGCCATCCGATTCGGCTCTCGGAGCTGGCGCGGGGCGCCGTGAGAGCCCACCTCGAGCCGGACGCGGCCCAACGGGCGGAGATCGCCAAGCGGCTGGGGCTCGAAAGCCTGCCGGCGCTGAGCGCCGACATCACCGTGAAGGCCTGGCTGGACGGAGCGGAGATCACCGGGCGTCTGCGCGCCGTGGTCGAGCAGGTCTGCGGGCTGACGCTGGATCCGTTCGAGCAGCCGGTCGAGAACGAGATCGAGGTGCGCCTGGTCCCTGCGGGCAGTCCCAACGCGCCGACCGAGTCGCCGCAGGGCGAGATCGAGATGGACCTGGACACCCCGGATCCGCCGGACGTCCTC
>CAMFIW010000572.1 GCA_945952355.1 uncultured Phenylobacterium sp.
GCGGCGCCACGTTCGGCGCCGACTCGGCCAGCCATATGGGCTGGGGCAGGGAGGCCATGTGCCCTTCCATGCCGATCACGCTGTGCTCGGCGATCGCCTCGCGCGCCGTGGGGTAGCCGTTCCGTTCGGCGTAGGCCCGACTGCAGTAGAGGGTCCAATGCGTATCGGGCATCCGCCGCGCGACGATGCCGGCGCCTTCCGGACGGGATCCGGCGCGGATGGCGATATCCGCTTCTCCCCGTGCGATGTCGAGCCGCCGATCATCCGACACCAGCTGGATCGCCACCCCGACATGGCGTTCCTGGAATCGGGCCGCGGCGGGGGTGAGCAGTTTGTTGGCGAGGGTTTCGCTGGTGGTGACGCGAACCACGCCCGTGACCGTCCGCTGCTCGGCTTCGATCTGGCGGACCAGGACGAGGATCTCGGCTTCGACGCGTTCGGCCGTCCCGACCACCTTTCGTCCCGCCTCGGTCGGCCGATAGCCGGAGCGCTGGCGCTCGAAAAGTCTTTCGCCCAGATCGCTTTCGATCTGGGCGATGCGGCGGATCACGGTGGTCTGATTCACGCCCAGCGTGCGGGACGCCGCAAGGGCCGAGCCCGAGCGCGCGACCTCCAGCGCGAAGCGCAGGTCTCCCCAGTCCATGCCCTATTCTGCGAATCTGCAGCACAACTTGGCAATAGTGCCGATTGAGAACGCCGTTCGCCCGGCCTATCCCTTCGCTCAAGAGTTGCGGCGCGACCCGCCGTCCGTTTCCCATTCTCAATCGTCCCGACCCGAGGCAGGACCTGCCCGGGGCGGCGGAGCCACGCATGAAACTGCACCACGACCCCGTGTCGACCACCTCCCGCGCCGTGCTGATGCTGATCGAGGAGATCGGCCTCTCGCTCGACACCGCCATTGTCGACCTGTTCGAGGGCGAGCACAGGGCTCCGGCCTTCGCCGCTCTGAACCCGAACTGCGCGGTGCCGGTCCTCGAAGACGGCGACTTCGTCCTGACCGAAGGCTCGGCGATCCTGAAGTACCTGGCCGATGCCAGCGACTTCTATCCGCGCGATCCGAAGGTCCGCGCCCGGATCAATCAGCTGATGGACTGGTTCAACACCGGTCTCTACCGCGACCTCGGCTATGGGCTGGTCTATTCCCAGACCCTGCCGGAGTACATGTACGAAGACCCGACGGTGCAGGCCGCGACCGTGCGGCGGGCCGAGGTCCGGGCGCGGCGCTGGATGGAGATCCTCGACCGCGAGTATCTCGCCCAGGGGCCCTATCTCGCCGGTGCGACGCCGAACATCGCCGACCTCATGGGCGCGGTCTATGTGACCCTTGGCGATTGGATCGGCTACGACGTCTCGCCCTACCCGAATGTCGACCGCTGGCTGGAGACCATCCGCGCCCGGCCGTCCTGGTCCGCGGTGCATGGCCCATGGGATGTCCTGGTCGCCGCCTTTCGCCAGCCGATCGCGGCCTGAGGCGAGCCGATGACCAAGTCCCTGCACCACATGGCCTTCCGCTGCCGCGACTCCCAGGCGACGCGAGCGTTCTACGAGGACGTGATCGGCCTGCCGCTCGCATCGGCCCTGCACCTGGCGTCCAGCGCGACCGGCCGCGAGGTCAACGCCCTGCACACCTTCTTCGAGATCAAGGACGGCTCGTACCTCGCCTTCTTCGAAGTCGACGGCCAGCCCTTCGAGTTCAAGGCGCAGCACGACTTCGACCTCCATATCGCGTTGGAGACCGACCTGCCGGCCCTGGCCGCCGCGGTGTCCGCCGCCAAGGCGCGCGGGCTGGAGGTGCGCGGTCCTTCCGACCATGGCTTCATCCGCTCCACCTATTTCCGGGACCCCGATGGCTATGTCGTCGAGCTGACCGTGCGCCAGCCCGGCCATGATGCGGCCATGGCCAAGGAGCGCGCCCGCGCCCGCGAGCGGCTCGACCACTGGACCGCGCGCCAGCCGGCCTGACCTAGACCCAAGTCCGCCTACCCCTCTTCAAAACCCAATCAGCGCCCGCGCGGCCGCGCGCGGCGAAGGAGATCCCATGTCCGAGCGTCACGACTTCTATCGGCACATTCACAAGGGCCTGCGCCTCGGCGGCGCCCGCCTGCTGCTGCGCCTGGGCCGGGCCGACTGGGCGCAGCCCGCGGCCTCCGCCGAGCTGCTGGCCGACCTGCGCGGACACCTCGTCCTCGCACGCAAGCACCTCGAGCACGAGGATGCCGAGATCAACATCATCATTCGGACCAAGGCGCTCGATCTCGGCCTGCGGCTCGACCACGATCATGCCGACCACTTCGCGGCCTTCGGCCGCCTCGAGGTGGCGATCAGGGCGACCGAGCAGGCCGACGGACCGGCGCGGGAGGGGGCCGGCCACCGTCTCTATCTCGCCTTCAGCCGACACCTCGGCGAGGACCTACTGCACATGGCCCGCGAAGAGGAGGAGGCCATGCCGGTCTTCCAGGCGCGCCACGACGACGGTGAGCTGCAGGCGATCGAGAACCGTATCAAGTCCGCCATTCCGCTGGACGAACTGGTCGCCTATTTCCGCCTGATGCTCGCCGGCTGCGGCCCGGCGGAGCGGGTGGCGCTGATGGCCGACATCCGCGCCGGCGCGCCGCCCGAGGTCTATGCGATCGTCGAGGCGCAGGCCGCCCGCGTCGCCCTCGACGAGGGCGAATGGGACGAGCTTCAAGCGGGGCTGGATCAGCGCCCCGTCGCGGCCTGAGCCCACTCCTCCAGCACCTGCGGATCGGTCTCGCGCGACCGTTCCCGCAGGGCTGCGAGACGCTCTGGATCGATCAGTCGCGACAGCGCCCACACCGCAGCGCCGCGCACAAGCGGTGAGCGGTCGCCCAGCAATCGCTCCGCCCCGGGCGCCAGGACGGACGACCCGGAATTGCCGATCGCGTAGAGCACGTTGCGCGCAAAGCGGTCGCGGCC
>CAMFIW010000573.1 GCA_945952355.1 uncultured Phenylobacterium sp.
CACTCCGTCTCCCGCACACACCGACGAGATGATGGACGATCTGGTCAAGGCGTTGAGCGCGCTCTGGACGCACTGCAACATCAAACGCGTCGGCGGCGTCGCCGCCTGATCCGCTGATCGTCGAGATCTTACGAAGACGGCCCGGCTCGCGCCGGGCCGTTTGCTTTTGTGGTCGTGGCTTGCGCCGAGACACGGCCGAGCGCATACAAGCCCCCGTTCTCACCCACTTGGAGGCCGTTCGGCTTCAATACACGTGTCAGACTCCGGGGTTCAGCCCCGACGACGAACCCCTCGGCCGAGGCCGATCTGCTTGGCGAAGTCGGACCGCCGCGCTGCATAGGCCGGAGCCACCATCGGATAGTCCGGCGGCAGGTTCCACCGCCGGCGATACTCCTCAGGACTGAGATCGTAGCGAGAGCGCAGGTAGCGCTTGAGCATCTTCAGCCGTTTCCCGTCTTCGAGGCAGACAATGTAGTCGTGCTGGATGGACTTGCCGACCGGCACGGCCGGCTTCGGACGCTCCTCGGTCGGAGCCGGCGCTTCACGGCCGAGACCCGTCAGGGCCTCGTGAACCGTCCTGATGATCTCGGGAACCTGCTCGGCCGGCACGCGATTGCGGCTCACATAGGCCGTGACGATGTCCACCCCCAGACGCAACAACTCTTCACCCGAAGTCTCTTCGGCTCCGGCTTCAATACTCATTCTCCGCCCCTCGGTTGCACAAACACCCAGTCCGAAAGGCGCGACAAGACTGCGCGTGCACCTCCGGTGAGGCCACAACGCCCACGCGCACCGATTGTTCCCGACAAATCTTCCGCTCGTTATTTGGCTCCCCTCGGGGATGGCGCTAAAGAGCGCCCCAGGCCGAGCCACCGAATCCTGAAAGCCTTCCCATGACCAGCCAGCTTCAAGCCGCCAACGCCATCGACGCCTTCTTCACCGGCGCCGTGGGCGAAACCGATCCGGAACTCGCCGCCGTCCTCAATGGCGAGCTTCGCCGTCAGCAGGACCAGATCGAGCTGATCGCGTCCGAAAACATCGTCTCGCGCGCCGTGCTCGAGGCGCAGGGCTCGGTGCTCACCAACAAGTATGCCGAGGGCTATCCCGGCAAGCGCTATTACGGGGGCTGCGAGGTCGTCGATGTGGCCGAGGAGCTGGCCATCGCGCGGGCCAAGCAGTTGTTCGGCTGCGAATACGCCAATGTCCAGCCGCACTCCGGCAGCCAGGCCAACCAGGCCGTGTTCATGGCCACCATGGCGCCGGGCGACACCTTCATGGGCATGGATCTGGCGGCCGGCGGCCACCTGACGCACGGCAAAAACGTCAACCAATCGGGCAAGTGGTTCCGGCCGGTCGCCTACGCCGTGCGCGCCCAGGACCACCTGATCGACTATGACCAGGCCGCCGAGGTGGCGCTCGCCGAGAAGCCCAAGGTCGTCATCGCCGGCGGCTCGGCCTATTCGCGCCAGATCGACTTCGCCCGCTTCCGCGAGATCGCCGACAGCGTCGGCGCGATCCTGATGGTCGACATCGCCCACTATGCGGGCCTGGTTGCGGGTGGGGCCTATCCCAACCCGTTCCCGCACGCCCACATCGTGACCACCACCACGCACAAGACGCTGCGCGGTCCGCGCGGCGGCATGATCCTGACCAACGACAAGAAGTTGGCCAAGAAGATCGACAGCGCCGTGTTCCCCGGCCTGCAGGGCGGCCCGCTGATGCATGTCATCGCCGCCAAGGCCGTGGCGTTCGGCGAGGCGTTGCGCCCCGAGTTCAAGCTCTATGCGCGTCAGGTGATCGACAATGCGCGGGCGCTCGCGGAGAGTCTGCAGAAGGCCGGCTTCAAGATCGTCTCCAACGGCACCGACAGCCACCTGATGCTGGTCGACCTGACGCCCAAGGGCGTGTCGGGCGCCGACGCCGAGGTGGCGCTTGAGCGGGCCGGCATCACCACCAACAAGAACGGCATCCCGTTCGACCCGCTCCCGCCGATGCAGACCTCGGGCCTGCGTGTCGGCACGCCGGCCGGCACCACCCGCGGCTTCGGCCCGGGCGAATTCCGCCAAGTCGGACAGTGGATCGGGGAGGTGCTGGATGGTGTCGCGGCCGGCGGCGACAATTCCGCGGTGGAGGCGAAGGTCCGGGCCGAGGTGGTGGCCTTGACGAAACGCTTCCCCATCTACAGCTAATCCCTCTAATAGGGGTTGGATTGGCCGGAAGGGGCTAGATCATGCGCTGCCCGTTCTGCGGCCACGCCGAAAGCCAAGTGAAGGACAGCCGCCCCTCCGAGGATGGGGCGGCGATCCGCAGACGCCGCCTCTGCCCGGAGTGCGGCGGCCGGTTCACCACCTTCGAGCGGGTGCAACTCCGCGAGCTGACCATCCTCAAGCGCTCGGGCCGACGCACGCCGTTCGACCGCGACAAGCTCGCCCGCTCGATCGCCGTGGCCATCCGCAAACGCCCGATCGAACCGGAACGGGTCGAGCGGATGATCTCGGTGATCGTGCGCCAGCTCGAGAGCATGGGCGAGACCGAACTGCCGTCCTCGGCGGTCGGCGAGATGGTGATGAAGCAACTCAAGGCCCTCGATGACGTAGCCTATGTCCGCTACGCCTCCGTCTATCGCGACTTCCGCGAAGCGGGCGAGTTCGCCACCTTCCTGGGTCAGGAGGGCCTGAGCGAAGGCGCAGAGGATGAGCGTTAGGCGCGTCACCCTGAAACTCGCGACGTCGCTGGACGGCCGGATCGCCACGGCCACTGGCGAGAGCCGCTGGATCACGGGCCCGGAAGCACGTGAACAGGTGCATCGGCTGCGTGGCGAACATGACGCCGTGGTCGTCGGCGTCGAGACGGCGCTGGCGGACGATCCGGAACTGACAGTGCGCCTGCCAGGCTATGACGGTCCCCAGCCGGCGCGCGTGGTGCTGGAC
>CAMFIW010000574.1 GCA_945952355.1 uncultured Phenylobacterium sp.
CGTCACCATCGACCTCGGCGCCAAGGGCATCATCGAGTGCGAGCTGGTCTCGACCGGCGCGCGCTGGGGCCGCGGTCCGGCCAAGGACGTCCATTCCAGCCTGAAGGCCGAACTCGACAGCCCGGCCTGGCGCCTGGTGCTGGCGCTGACGACCCTGGTCTCGGCGGACGGCAACGACCCCGCGATCGACGGCTGGTACGAGCACGTCAAGCCGCTGTCCGACCACGACAAGGCGATGATCGAGAACGCCGCCGCCAAGCAGGACGAGAAGCAGGTGATGAAGCAGCTCGGTGTCCAGCACTGGGTGAAGGACCTGAACTTCAAGGACGCGATGCTGCGCCTGGCCTCCGAGCCGACGGTCAATATCGAGGGGCTGGTGGCCGGCTATACCGGACCCGGCGGCAAGACCATCCTGCCCAGCCGCGCGGTGGCCAAGCTCGACCTGCGCCTGGTGCCCGACCAGACCGCCGCCGACTGCCTGGCCAAGCTGAAGGCCCACCTCGCCAAGCGCGGCTTCGGCGATGTCGAGGTCAATATGACCGGCGGCTACGACCCGACCCAGACGGCCGAGGACTCCTCGCTGATCAAGGCCGAGCAGGCGGTCTATCGTCGCCACGGCATCGAGCCCCTGATGCAGCCGCGCCTGGCCGGCTCCTGGCCGGGCTATATCTTCACAGGCGCCCCGGTCTCAAAGCCAGGCGGCCACTTCGGCCTCGGCCACGGCTCGGGCGCCCACGCGCCGAACGAGTACTTCGTCATCGAAAGCTCGAACCCCAAGGTCGAGGGCATGGCCGGCGCGGCGATGTCCTATGTGGAGTTCCTGTATCAGCTCGCGGCGATGAAATAGGCCATGGCCTCGCGGCTCGTCATCATTCTCCCCGTGCGAGAGAAGGTGGCCTGCGAAGGCAGGCCGGATGAGGGGGCTTGCGGCCTTTCCGGAGAAGCCCGCGCGGCCCCTCACCCGATCCCGCTCCGCGGGGCCACCCTCTCTCGCGAGGGGAGAGGGAAGTCATTCGTCCGCAGTCCCCGGCGCGATCAGCCCTTCTTCGCGGCGGCGATGTAGTTGTCGATCACCTGGTCCAGCACGGTCAGCGGCGTGCCGCCGGCCAGCAGTCCCGCATCGTGGAACTTGCGGATGTCGAACTTCTTGCCCAGCGCCTTCTTGGCGCGCTCGCGGGCGTTCAGCCAGGTGATCTTGCCGACCATGTAGCTGGAAGCCTGGCCCGGCCAAACGCAGTAGCGCTCGATCTCGGTGATGGCCGAGGCCTCGGCGTCGCCGATGTTGTCGATGTAGTACTTGAGCGCCTGTTCGCGGCTCCAGCGCTTGTTGTGCATGCCGGAGTCGACCACCAGGCGTACGGCGCGGAACATGGCGTCGTGCAGCATGCCGATGTGGCCTAGCGGGTCGTTGGCGTACATGCCCATCTCGACCGCCAGGTTCTCGGCATAGAGCGCCCAGCCTTCCGAATAGCCCGAGAAGCCGATCACCTTGCGGATCAGCGGCAGGTCGCCGGCCTCGTTGTTCAGGGCGAGCTGCAGGTGGTGGCCCGGAATCCCCTCGTGATAGGTCAGGGTGGGCAGGCTCCAGCGCGGGTTCTCGGTCGCGGTGTCGCGCAGGTTGATCCAGTAGATCCCCGGCCGCTTCCCATCGAGCGAGGGCGAGTTGTAGTAGCCGCCCGGCGCCCCAGCCTCGATGGCCGGCGGGACGCGCTTGATCTCCAGCGGCGCCTTCGGGAGCTGGCCAAACCATTGCGGCAGCTTGGCGGTGATCACCTTCACCTGGTCGTTCAGGTGCGCCAGCAGCTCCTCCTTGCCCGCGTCGGTGTTCGGATAGTGCTGCTTGGGATCGGCGGCCATCTGGCGATAGCGCTCGCCGACGGTGCCCTTGGTGTAGCCGGCCTTCTTCATCAGGACGTCGGCCTCGGCGCCCAGGCTCTTCACCAGCTCCAGGCCGGTCCTGTGGACCTCCTCGGGGGTGATGTTCGAGGTCGTGTAGTTCATCAGCGAGACCGCGTAGTAGGCGTCGCCGTCGGGCAGGCGCCAGCAACCGGCGTCATGCACGGCTTTGCCGCTGAGGCTCTCGAGCAGGGCCGCTTGCCGGGCGAGGGCGGGGGCGATCTTCTCGGCATAGAGGGCCGAGCCCTGGTTCGCCCAGTCGCCCTCGATCTTCTTCTCGCTGGTCCGGCGAACGAGGCTCTTGACGATCGGCGCGTCGGCCGGGGCGCTCGCCAGGAAGGCCTTGAGCTGGGTCAGGGCCTTGCCGATCACGAAGTCGGGCGGAATCACGCCCAGGCCGACGTCATGACGCACGACCTCGGCCTCCTGATCGAGCAGGCGGCCGAAGGCCTCCATCCGGGCCATGTAGGCGTCGGCGTCGCCCTTGGTTTCGATGACGTGCTGGTTGTCGAGGAAATCCGGCATCTGCTGGTAGGAGCCGGTCAGCTGCGACAGCACATACGGGGCGCCGGAGCCCGTGCCGCCATACTGGAACTTCTTGTTGCCTTCCTCCTGGACTGACAGGACGAAGTCGACGGTGTCGTAGTTGATCGCATCCATGCCCGAGAGCTGCTTGCGGTCGATCGCGTGCAGGTCGGCGAGTTGGCGCGTGTTGTTGGCCTTGTTCTCGGCCAGAGCGGTGAGTGAGAAGTCCGACAGCTCCGATTTGGTCCAGGCGAGCGGGCCCTTGTCGATACCCAAATAGGTCGGCACCTCCGGCTGGCGGCGGAAGGTCTCGGCCATGGCCTTGTCGAACATGGCGTACACCTTGGCGGCCTCGCCCGTCGGCGCGGCGGCGGCCATGGCTACCTTGGGCAGGGCTGCGGCCGCGCCGAAGGCGGCGGCGGTGGCGAGCAGATCGCGGCGGCTATGCATTTCGAGTGTCTCCCCCATGGCGCCGGACCGAGGCGCAGGTCTTGTC
>CAMFIW010000575.1 GCA_945952355.1 uncultured Phenylobacterium sp.
CCGTCACCTTGACTTCCGCGCGCGGCAGTCGCGCACAGTCGGGCTAAGAGCAAGGGGAGACGACCATGGCCATCACCGGACGGTGCTATTGCGGCGGGCTGCGCTACGAGATCGAGGGGCAGCCGGTCTTCAAGGGCCAGTGCCATTGCCGCGAATGCCAGTTCTTCTCCGGCGGCGGGCCGAACATCTTCATGGGCGTGCCGACGTCGGCGCTGCGCTATGTGGAGGGCGAGCCCAAGGGCTTCACCCGCGACGACCTGGAGGGGCCGGCCACCCGCGAGTTCTGCGCGACGTGCGGCACCCACATCCTGACGCGGACGCCCCGCAACCCCGCCGTGGTGATCCTGAAGGTCGGCACGCTGGACGATCCGTCCGCCTTCGACGGCCCGCAGATCGCCATCTGGACCGACGACATGCAGCCCTATCACACCATCCCGGAGGGCGTGGCGACCTTCCCCAAGTTCCCGGGCTAGAGGAACCGGCCGGCCGGCGCGATTTCCGCGCCGGTCGTGTCACAGCCAGCGGGGTCGGTGCGTCCTAGGGTCAAACAGCCCAAGCACGGAGCCACCCCATGACCGTCCATGTCGCCACCCCCGCCGACGGCGCCGCCAAGACCCACATCGCGCGCCTCAATCCCTACCAGGCCCACGCCAAGCTGATGGCGCCGATGATCGCGCTTGAAGAGCAGTTCAAGGCTTCCAGCCTCGAGCCGCTGCTGATCGAGCTGGTGAAGATGCGGGCCTCGCAGATCAACGGCTGCGCCTTCTGCCTGCACATGCACTCCAAGGACGCCCGCGCCATGGGGGAGCGTGAGGAGCGCCTGCACCTGCTGAACGCCTGGGAAGAGTCCACGTACTACACGCCGCGCGAGCGGGCGGCCCTGGGCTGGACCGAAGCCTTGACCCTGGTGGCCCAGACCCATGCGCCGGATGCCGCCTATGCCGCGTCGGCCGAGCATTTCGAGCCCGAAGAGCTCGTCCAGCTCACCCTGCTGATCACCACGATCAACGCCTGGAACCGGTTGGCGATCGGATTCCGCATGGCGCACCCCCGGGCCTGGTCCGCCGGCTGAGGCGGGAGGCGCCGTCGCCCTCCTCGACGGCGCCCTAGCCGATCGTCGCCGCCACGATGCGGCCGACCTCCGCCAGCACCGCGTCGCGGCCCGCGGCGTTCAGTTTCGAGCCGTTGAGGTAGGCTGCGACCAGCACCGGCTTGCGGCCTGGCGGCCAGGCGATGGCCACGTCATTGCGGGTGCCATGGTCGCCGGCCCCGGTCTTGTCGCCGATCCGCCAAGCGCCCGGCAGGCCGGCGCGCAGGGTGGCGCCACCCGTCTGGTTGGCGACCAGCCACCCGGCGAGCTGGTGGCGCGAGGCCGGCGCCAGCGCATTGCCGAGCACCAGCTTGCGCATGTTGTCGACCATGGCCTGGGGCGAGGTGGTGTCGCGCAGGTCGCCCGGCGTTCCCTCGGACATCAGGGGCTCCCAGCGGTCGAGGCGGGTGACCGGATCGCCCAGGCTGCGGACGTAGGCGGTGAAGCCGCGCGGGCCGTCGAGCTGGCGCAGGATGATGTTGGTGGCGGCGTTGTCGCTCTGGGTGACCGCCGCCTCGCAGAGTTCCGCGAGCGTCAGGCTCTCGCCGACATGTTTCTCGACGGTCGGCGCGTGGCTGACCAGGTCCGATTTCTGGATCGGGATCTTTCGCCCTAGATTTTCGTGGCCTTGGTCGACCCGCGCCAGCACGGCGCCGACCAGGACGAACTTGAAGGTGCTGCACATGGCGAACCGCTGGCGCGCCTTGTAGGCGAGCTGGGCGCCGCTTTCCAGGTCGTGGATCGCCACGCCGAGCCGGCCGCCGCTCTGAGCTTCCAGGGCGGTGAAACGGGCGGTGGGATTGCCGCAGGTGGCGATCTGGGCCCGCGCCGCGCCCCCGCCCATCAGCCCGAAGGCCAGCGCTCCGCCTGCCGCGCCCTGGATGAAACCGCGTCGTCCGATCATGTGGCTGCTCCCTTGTGCCGCCCCGAACCTGAAGGGGGACGCCAATCGGCGCAAACGATGATACCTCTGCGGAGACCCTAGGAAATTTTGGCCTTACGCATGAGCCGCACCCACCTGCCCCTCAACGCCCTGCGCGCCTTCGAGGCCTCGGCGCGGCACCTCTCCTTCACGCGCGCCGGGCTGGAGCTGTCGGTGACCCAGGCGGCGGTGAGCCATCAGGTGAAGGGGCTGGAGGCGCGGCTGGGCGCGACCCTGTTCCGCCGCCTGCCGCGCGGCCTTGCGCTCACCGACGAGGGTCAGGCCCTGCTGCCGGAATTGCGCGACGCGTTCGGGCGGCTCAGCCAGGCGGTGGAGCGGTTCGAGGGCGGCCGCATGCGCGAGGTGCTGGCGGTCGGCGCGGTCGGCACCTTCGCGGTGGGCTGGCTGCTGCCCAGGCTGGCCAGCTTCCAGGCCGCCTGCCCGTTCGTGGACCTGCGGCTGTCGACCAACAACAACCGGGTCGACCTGGCCGGCGAGGGCCTGGACTGCGCGATCCGGTTCGGCGACGGCGCCTGGCACGGCACCGAGGCCATTCACCTGTTCGCGGCGCCGCTGACCGCCATGTGCGCGCCGGCGGTCGCCGAGCGGCTGGCGCGGCCGGCGGACCTGGCCGGCGAGGTGCTGCTGCGCTCCTATCGCGCCGACGACTGGCCCAACTGGTTCGCCGCCGCCGAAGAGACCTGCCCGACCCTCAAGGGACCGCTGTTCGACAGCTCCTTCGTCATGGCGGAGGCCGCGGCCCAGGGGGCCGGCGTGGCCCTGGTTCCCGCCTCGATGTTCGAGCGCGACCTGGCCTCGGGCCGTCTGGCGCGGCCATTCGCGATCGAGGCGCAGACCGGAAGCTACTGGCTGAGCTGGCTGAAATCGCGGGCGCCCACCTCC
>CAMFIW010000576.1 GCA_945952355.1 uncultured Phenylobacterium sp.
AGATAGGGTTGCGCCAGGGTCAGGCGCGTCATGTCGGCGTCGTGGGTGTCGGCCACGTCGCCCATGCCGGCGGACCGCACGATGTTGAACGACCAGCGCCGCCCCTCGGCGTGCAGGCCGGTGGCGGCGAAGCAGTCCAGCTCATGGCGGCGGAACAGCTCGACATAGATTGGCTCGCGGGCCCGTTCCTCCGCCGTGGTCAGGTGGCCTTCGGTCAGGGTCGTCTGGCCGCGCTCGATCAGGGGCCAGCCCCGCGCCGCCCGGAGGTCCCGTCCAGCCCAGCCGCCCGCCAGGAACTCGTCCAGCATGTCCTGGTAGCGGCGGGACATCGGGGCCCGCAGCCGTTGTTCCGCCGTCGCGCCCTGGCAGTGGAAGCACAGGGCCAGGGCGTTCATCGCGTCGGACAGCCGGTCGATCGCGCGCGGCCACAGGTCCGGCGACACCACCGCGTCGAAGCAGCCCGCGAGCGCCGCCTCCAGACCCGGATGGTCGCCCAGCGCCGCGCCGGTGAAATCGGTGCCTGCCACTCCGCCCCCTCGAGTCGCGCATCGCCCCAGCGACCCACGTTCGTCCAGGCTTGCATAAAGTCCGTGTTCGGCAAGCGTCCAAGCCTGTGAAGCGAACGATTCCAGGGCCGTGCGAGCGCGGTAGGCGCCGTCTTTCTACCCCTGGTTGGCCAAGACTGCAGGTTGCACGCACTCGCCCCGATCGGCGCCTCCGAATTCCCGCCCATGTCCGGGCCCGGATTTGTGAGGCGCCGCCCCGCGGCTTTCGAATGTGGGCCTTCCGCCTTGCGCGGGCGGCGGCGCGAGCCCGGCCGGGGGGCTGGATCCCTGTTCCCAGACCACGTCGTCCGGCCCGCGCGGGAGGGAACAGGGTTCCTGTCCCCGATCCATCGTCCAGCGCCTTGGCCGCTGGGCCCCGCGCGGGGCCGACGCGGACGGTTCTCTGGGCAATCTCGAGGTCCGGCGTGGAACCTGCGCCGCAACCTGCGCACCGACCCCATGCCGCCGCGCCGCGTGGTCGCCGAGTTCCTCTATCCCGGCCTGCCGCCGGCCGAGCAGAGGTTCGTCGCCCCCGGCCTCCCGGTCGATCTCCGCTCCATCGACCCGGGCGGCGAGGTCGACCTCCTGGTCACCGCCGACCTGCGCGCCACGACCTCGGCCTGGATGCCCCCTTCGCCGACGAACTCCGCGCCGGCCGCATCCAGCTCGACGGCGACCCCGCCCTCGCCCAAGGCTTCACCGCCTGGATCGGCCACAGCGGCCTGGCCCCAGGGGGACTGGATCCCTAGTCCCAGCCCGGAGCGTCCGGCTCGCACGAAAGGGAATAGGGTTCCTGTCCCCGATCCCCGGAGGGACGCCGATGGTGTCCGCCTTGGCGCGGTCCGCTTAGCGCCAAAAGCGGTCCTTGGCTCAAGTGCGGGAAACGGACGATCAAGCCTTCGGCCGTGAGGCCACTTTCGACCACTGCTGACTATGAGTGCGCGGGAGATGCGCGGCCCGCGCACTTGATCGGTGAGAAGGCGAAGCGCCGGGCGGAAATAGACTCGTCGAGCTTCGACGGGTCCCGCCCACAGTGTCTTCCTGCTGCCATGGTCCGGCGGCAGTGGCCATCTTGTCCGGAGCCAGGCGAGGGCTTTCTGTTGGGATAATTTTCGCGCCGCGACGCGGCGCGGCTTAGCAAATTGGAAGCGACAATGCGCTCTCCGCGTAGCGAGGTCCTCTCAACCATCAATTTTGACGTCGCCACCCGCAGCCAAGGAGAGTGGACGCGCGACCTGAATCCTGCCTAGTCTGAGACCGGCAGGCATGATTGGGGGCTTAGCGCTGTCTGGCATTTCTGCGGGTGATCTCGTCGCCGAGCTGAGCGGCGATCCCGAAGCCCTCGACGTCCATCTCCAGCTTATCGAACGCGATGTCCAAATCGCAGGCCACTCCGTTCGGGTTCACTGCCACTGCCTGACATTAGACGGTAACGGCCGTGTTCAGCCGAAACAGCTAGCCGAATTTTTGCGGCGCATCGCTGCTGACTATGCGATCCCGAAGTCAAAGATGGCGGCCGCCAAGGCGCGGGATGCCAAGTTCAATACGACTGAGACTGTCTCCGGACTGATCGATCAGGCGCGCAATTCTTTTACCGACCTAGCAAAGACAGGTGAAGGCGGCGAGATGTTGCTGTTTCTCCTCGCTGAGCGCTTCCTGAAATTGCCTCTAATCCTTTGCAAAATGGATCTGAAGACCGACTCTCGCATGCACTATCATGGTGCTGATGGTGTGTATGCTGGCGTAGCGGACGACGGGATTCTGAAGCTCTATTGGGGCGAATCCAAAGTCTATCAGTCGGTCACAACGGGCATAAGAGACTGCCTGTCGTCGCTCGCGCCGTTTCTGATCGAGCCGGAAGGAGAAGGCGCGGAACGCGAACGCGACCTCGTTCTTCTTAGCGATAGGGCCGACCTAAGTGACCCGGCGCTTACGGATGCGCTGAGGAAATATTTCGATCGATCCTCTCCGATGTCTAGGCGCGTCAAATACTGTGGCATCGCTTTGGTCGGCTTTGACGCAGCGTTTTACCCGGTGAACGATGCTTCGGCCGTAGCCGATCAGATCGCCAACGAAGCGCGCGCAGGGCTTGAGGAATGGTGCGTGAAGATCGGCGATCGCCTGGTCGCTGAAAATCTTCAGAAACTCGAGATCGAGTTTCTATGCCTCCCGCTGCCTTCGGCGGAGGGTTTTCGAACGGCGTTCCTCAATGCGATGGGACTAACGTCGTGAGCCTCTCTGATCTTCAGTCGTGGCTCGTTGAAGAGGGCATTGGGCCCGATTTGCTCACCTTGACCAGGTACACGGTGCGCAGCGAAATCGACAACCTCGCCACGGAGGTGCTTCCAGACGATATCTCCGCAATAGAC
>CAMFIW010000577.1 GCA_945952355.1 uncultured Phenylobacterium sp.
ATGGCGAGCGTCGAGGCGACGAACCACAGGATCAGACGCTGTTGCCAGGCCTCCAGGCCAAAGACCGGCGCGGGTCGAACGGTTCGCCACATCCCATCGGGCTGCCGAACGCCCACCGCGAACGGCGCAACGAGGAAATGATCCTCCTTGGGTGCGCCCTCCTGGGCCAGCCGGTCGCGGACGATCCGGAACACGCGGCGGTCTGCGAAGGGGAAGCGGTCGCCCGAGATCTGCACCTGGTCCGGCGCCAGGCCGAGATCCTTGGCCAGCTCCGCGCGGATCGGCTCGACGCTGCGGCCTTCCATGGGCGGGGTCGGCGGCTTCTTCTCGATCACCACTTCGAGCGCCCGGCGTTCGGCGAAGGTGGGCGGCTCGCCGCGATAGGCCTGCACCACTTCGTTCATCCGGTAGAAATCCGGCGGCGGCGGCGGCAGGTTGAAGACCAGGAACAGGTTGATGAGCTGGGCCGCGATCAGGCTGATGCCGATCAGGGTCAGCAGGCGGCCGAACAGCGACGCCGTCGGCCGGCCGGCCCAGGGCCTATGGAAGGTCGAGGGCCGCGATGTGGGCGCGATGGCCGGGGCCGGAGCCCGTTCCAATCCCGCGGGATCGGTCGGGTTCCAGGGCTTGTTCACAGACGCCGCACCTTGGCGGTGAACATGTAGCCTTCATTGCGGATGGTCCGGATCAGGTCCTGGCCCGAGGCGCCGTCATCGAGCTTGCGGCGCAGTCGGCTGATCTGCACGTCGATCGCCCGGTCGAAGGCGTCCGAATCGGGGCCGCGCGCGAAGTCGAGGAGCTGGTCTCGGGTGAGCACCCGCTGCGGACGTTCCACGAAGGCGCGAAGCAGGGAGAACTCGCCTGACGACAGGTTCACCACGACACCGTCCGGCGAGCGCAACTCGCGGCGCACGAGGTCGAGCCGCCAGCCCGCGAACTCGCAACCGGCGCCCACTCCGCTCTGGGAGCCGCGCTGCTCGGCGCGGCGCAGCACGGCGCGGACGCGGGCCAGCAGCTCGCGCGGATTGCAGGGCTTGGAAAGGTAGTCGTCGGCGCCGAGTTCGAGGCCGACGATGCGATCGGTGTCCTCGCCCATGGCCGAGAGCATGATGATCGGCGGGGCCTCGGAGGTGGTCAGGCGGCGGCAGATGGCGAGGCCATCCTCGCCGGGCAACATGACGTCCAGCACGATCAGGTCGACCGGCCCGCGCTCGAGCACCTGCTCCATCTCGCGCGAGTCGCCGGCGGTCTCGACGGCGTAGCCGTGCTTACCGAGGAAGTCGGAGACGACGTCACGAATGCCGGGATCGTCGTCGACCATCAGGATGCGCGGCGTGGCGGTAGGCATTTCAGTCTGCAATTCCATCCCAGGACTGTGGGGACTCTGGGTAACGCACGAATTTCACAGATGAAAGATCAGGCGTCCGAGAGAACCTCGTCGGCGACGAACGGATTGGTCTTCCGCTCGGCCCCGAAGCTCGACATCGGCCCGTGTCCCGGCACGAAGCGCACATCGTCGCCCAGCGGCCAAAGCTTCTGGGTGATGGAGTGGATGAGCTGCGGGTAATTGCCGCGCGGAAAGTCGGTGCGTCCGATCGAGCCCTGGAACAGGACGTCGCCGACCTGGGCGAACCGCGCCTCGCGATGGAAGAAGACGACATGGCCCGGCGTGTGCCCCGGGCAGTGGATCACCTCGAATTGCGTCTCGCCGAGCGTGACCACGTCACCGTCGCCCAGCCAACGGTCGGGGGTGAAGCTGCGCGCCTCGGGCATGCCCCACTTGGCGCCGGAGGCGCTGATCTCGTCGATCCAGAACTGGTCGTCCGGGTGCGGGCCTTCGATCGGCACGCCCGTCAGATCCTTGATCGCCGCCGTGCCGCCGGCATGGACGAGGTGGCCATGGGTGATCCAGATCTTCTTGAGTTCGAGATCGTGGTCCTTCAAGGCCGCCATCAACCGCGGAACTTCGCCGCCCGGATCGATGAAGGCGGCCTTCTTCGTCTTCGCGCACCAGACGATGGTGCAGTTCTGCTGCAGGGGCGTCACCGGCGCGATCAGGGCGCGGATCGGAAGCTGGGGTGCGGGCTCGCTCATGCCGATAACATCGGGCCTGCAGCGCCATATGAAAAGGCCCGGGATGATCCCGGGCCTCTCCGACTTGCGCTCTAATCCGCGCCCGGCATCGGCGGTGCGGCCGAAGGCGGCGCGTTCGGGTCGAGCTCGGCGGTCTCGACGAGGCCGCGGCCGACATGGCTGTTGCGCATGCCGTACAGGAAATAGAACACCAGCCCGATCGCCCCCCAGACCGGGAAGACCAGCTTGGCCAGCGGCGGCAGGAAGAAGAACAGGACCAGGCATCCGACCACGGCCAGCGGCGCGATCACATAGACCAGCGGGGTGCGGAAGGGCCGATGCCGCGCTGGGTCTGTGCGCCGCAGCAGCATCACCGCGATCGCCACCGTCAGGAAGGCGAACAGGGTGCCGGAGTTGGAGACGTTGGCGAGCTGGCCCACCGGTAGGAAGGCTGCGGCGATCACCACCCCGATACCCGTCACGATCGTCACGATATGCGGCGTCTTGAACCGCGGATGCACCTTGGACAGCACCTGCGGCAGCAAGCCGTCACGCGACATCACGAAGAAGATGCGGGTCTGGCCGTACATCATCATCAGGATGACCGAGGGCAGTGCGAGACCGGCGGCGAGACCCAACAGGTTGCCGACGACCGGATGGCCGATCTGGCGCATCACGTGCGCCAGGGCCTCGTGGCTGCAGACCAGGGGCTCCTTGCCGCCGCTCGCGGTGAATTCCGCGCAACGGGCGGTGAGCTCGGCCGAGCCGGGCGCCAGGATCTGGCCGCTCGCGCCGAACAGCGGCTGGGCGCCGTAGGCCCCCACGGCGC
>CAMFIW010000578.1 GCA_945952355.1 uncultured Phenylobacterium sp.
AGCCTGGATGGTCCTTGCCCCGGTCGCCGCCCGGCGGCTCGATCTTGACCACCTCCGCCTCGAAGTCGCCGATCAGCATGGCGGCCATCGGCCCGGCCACGCCCTGGCTGAAATCTACGATCCGGATTCCCGCATAGGCGGACATCGCCGACCTCCCCTTCGGCGGCCTTCTTGAGAGGCCTCACCGAAGGGAATGAAAACCGGCCCTCGCCGCTTCGACAAGCCTGCGCGAGAAATTTTGGTTCGGCAGGCTAACGATTCTTCGCGATCAGACGCGAAGCACCGTCGTCTCGACCACCGGCCGCCGGCCCCAGATTCGCTGGCTGGCCTTCTTCACCGCCCGCGACAACGCGGTCTCGACCAGTTCGTCATATTCCCGATCGTCGCCCGACATGCGGCCCAGAGCGTTTTCGGCCTCCTCGGCGAGCTCGTCCAGAAGTTCGCCCAACGGGGTCTCGTCGTCCGCCGGCAGGCCCAGGGCGCGGACCTGCGGCCCCGATGCGATCTTGCCCCGCCCGTCCAGAACGACGGCCACCGACAGGACCCCGTTATAGGCTGCGTGTCGGCGCTCGCGCAGGGCTTCGCCATTCTCGGGCGTCAGTACCCCGGCGTCGACGAACAGTCGCCCCGACGGCGTTTCGTCGATGATCTCGGCGCGGCCGGGCGCGAGCCGGACCATGTCGCCGTTCCTGGGCGCGATCGTTTGCGGCACCTGCAGGTCGCGGGCGAAGGCGGCGTGCTCCAGGAGATGCCGGCGCTCGCCGTGGGTCGGCACGGCGATCTCGGGCCGCGCCCAATGGTACATCTGGGCCAGCTCGTCGCGGCACGGATGCCCGGAGACGTGGATGCCGGGATGATCCCGTTCGGTGTAGAGCCGCACGCCACGATCGGCGAGCTTGTTCTGCAGGTTGCGGATCGGCACCTCGTTGCCGGGGATCACCCGGCTGGAGAAGATCACGCTGTCGCCCGCGCCCAGGTTCACATGCTGGTGGCTGCCATCGGCGATCCGCGCTAGCGCCGCGCGGGGTTCGCCCTGGCTGCCAGTGCAGAGGAACAGGATCTTGTCTTCCGGGAAATGGGAGGCCTGGGCGTCTGTCAGGAAGTCCTGGATGTCGGCCATCAGGCCCACCGACTTGGCGGCCGCGGCCATCCGGTGCATGGAGCGGCCGACCAGACAGACGCGACGCCCCGCGGCCTCGGCGGCCCGGATGACCGAATCCATGCGCGCCACGTTCGAGGCGAAGCAAGCCACCGCGACCTTGCCCTTTAGCCCGCCGATCAGGCCCGTTAGGGCGTCGCGGACATCGGCTTCGGAGCCGGCGTGGCCATCGACGAAGACGTTGGTCGAGTCGCAGACCATGGCGAGCACGCCCTCGTCGCCAAGGCGGCGGATCGCATCCTCGTCGGTGACGCCGCCCAGTAGCGGGTCCGGGTCGATCTTCCAGTCGCCGGTGTGCAGGATCGTGCCCAGCGGCGTGCGAATCGCCAGGCCGTTCGGCTCGGGGATCGAGTGGGTGAGCGTGATGAGGTCGACCTCGAACGGACCGAGCTGCACCTTGCCGCCCAGCGGGACGATGGTGATCTCCGCCTCGTCGGCCAGGTCGGCCTCGCGCAGCTTCTCGCGCAGCAGGAAGGCGGTGAAGGGCGTGGCGTAGAGCGGCGCCTTGATCTGGGGCCAGAGCCACGCCACCGCGCCGATATGGTCCTCGTGCGCGTGGGTCAGCACGATGCCGAGCACGTTCTTGGCGTGCTCCACGATGAACTCGGGGTCGGGCAGGATGATCTCGACGCCCGGCGTCGTCTGGTCGCCGAAGGTGACACCGAGGTCCACCACGATCCACTTGCGCGCGTGCGGCGGACCGAAGCCGTACAGATTGAAGTTCATGCCGATCTCGTTCGACCCGCCGAGCGGCAGGAAGACGAGCTCGTCGTCTTTGGAAGCTTTGGTCATTCAGCCCTTGGCCGCGTTGCGGCGGTAGATTTCGAGCATGCCGCGGATGGTCAGGTCCGGATCGAAGTGGTCGATCGCGGTGGTGGCCCCGTGGAAGAGCGAAGCGACGCCGCCGGTGGCGACCACGGTCATGGGGGCGTCCCACTCTGCCTTGATGCGGGCGATCAGGCCTTCGATCAGGGCGATATAGCCCCAGAACACCCCGGCCTGCATGGCGCCGACCGTGTCCTTGCCGATCACCCGCTGGGGCTTTTGGATGGCCACGCGGGGCAGCTTGGCGGCGGCCTGGTGCAGGGCTTCCATGGAGAGGTTGATGCCCGGCGCGATCACCCCGCCCTCGAAGGCGCCGTCGGCGGCGATCACGTCGAAGGTGGTGGCGGTGCCGCTGTCGATGACCAGCAGGGTTCCCGGATAGACCACGTGGGCGCCGATGGCGTTGACCAGGCGGTCGGCGCCGGCCTCCGACGGCTTGTCGATCCGCACCTCGATGCCGAGGTCGGCGTTCTCGCCGATCACCAATGGCTCCACGTGCAGGTAGCGGCGGGCCAGGTTGCGCAGATTGAAGATCGACTGCGGCACTACGCTGGAGATGATGCAGGCGTCCAGAGCGCCGAACTGCAGCCCGGCCATGGCCAAGAGCTGCGACAGCCAGACGGCGTATTCATCGGCCGTGCGGGTGGAGTCCGTCGCCGCCCGCCACTGGGCGGTCCAGGTCTCGCCGTCATGGACGGCGAACAGGGTGTTGGTGTTGCCCTGTTCGATGGCCAACAGCATTCAGGCTTCTCCGAAGAAGACGTCGCCGGCGGTTATGCGCAGGATCGCCCCGTCGTCCAAGCGCAGACGCAGCGCGCCATCGGGGTCGAGCCCTTCGGCGACACCGCGATGGGTCTGGTTGGGCAGGCGCGCCTCGCAAGGGGCGCCGAGCCCGAGCGCGCGCTCGGTCCACGAC
>CAMFIW010000579.1 GCA_945952355.1 uncultured Phenylobacterium sp.
AGCCCTGACCTCTCCGAGGGTCGGCGCTCCTACACCACGCCGTGGGACACTATCGGTATCCACACCATCAGTGACCGAACTCCTGACGACGGGCGACCGTATCTGGACGGAACAGGATGCTGAGTTCCGGGGCGAATTTCGGCGAGGTGCGCTTGCGAAGTCGGTATCCCCGACGACGACGACCGGACGGAAGGTGCCGCCAAAGCTCGGAGCTGCGGCCCTCGTCGGAATAGATGTGGCGGTAGATCGTCTCTTGGCAGACCCTTTCCGGCGCGCCTTCGTACCGCATCCGGCCGGCGATCTGTTCGGGCGTCCAGCCGCAGCTGAGGCAGTGTTCAACGCGCTCTCGCAGCTTGGCCTGACGCAGGAGCTTGCGCCGTATCGACCGTCGCCCATCAGCCTTACCTTGGGCGATCAGGCCCCAGTAGCCGTTGAGATCCGGAAGTTCCGCATCGACGAAACGGTTCCGCCGCAGCTCTCTGAAAATCGTGGACCGATGGCGCCCAAGCCTGCGCGCCATCTCGTCGGGGGAGAGCTTTGCCTGTCGCCAGCGCTCGATCTTGCGCCGCTCCGAGACGGAAAGATGGGAAAACCGGATCTTCATGTCTGGGCTCCTTTCTCGGCCCCAAACATCAGGGAACCATGAAAAGTCGCATTCTAGAATAGCGCGCACCCGCGGGGCGCCCACGCGCCCGCTAACCGATCTTATGTCAACTTTCCTCCCGCGCATCCACCAGGCGGCGGAAGGTGGGGTTGTCGCGGTAGAGCGTGTCATAGCTGCCGAGGCCCACCATCCGGCCGCGCTCCAGGACCAGGATCTGGTCGCAATCCTTCACGGTCGAGATGCGGTGGGCGATCAGCAGGACGGTCTTCTGGCCCGCATCTTTCTGGGCGCTGAGGGCGCCGATGGCGCGGACGACCTCTTGCTCGGTCAGGTTGTCCAAGGCGCTCGTCGCCTCGTCGAAGACGATCAGCCCGGGGTCGCGGTACAGCGCGCGGGCGATGCCGATGCGCTGGCGCTGCCCGCCCGAGAGCCGCACGCCGCGCTCTCCGACCGCGGTCTGGAAGCCCTGGGGCATGTCCTTCTCGACGAACTCCAGGATCTGGGCCATGCGGGCGGCCTCGCGGACCCGGGCCAGGTCGATCTCGTGGGGCAAAAGGCCAAGCGCGATGTTCTCGGCCACCGAGGCATCCAGCAGGAAGACATCCTGGGGCACATAGCCCAGATCCGCCTGCCAGTTGCGCAGGTTATCGGGGGTGACGGGGGTGCCGTCGACGAGGATCGCGCCGGCATCCGGGGCAAGCAGGCCGAGGAAGAGGTCGACGAAGGTCGTCTTGCCCGCGCCGGTGGGGCCGACGATGCCGAGCGTCGATCCGGCGGGGATCGTGAGGCTCAGGCCCTCGACCGAGGGGCCGGAGGCCTCCGGATAGCGGAAGGCGAGGTCGCGCACCTCGACCTCCCGGGTGAAGGGGAGGGCCGCGGCCGGGGTGCCGGGCAGGGCCGGGCGGCCCGCGGCCAGCGCCAGGTCGGCGGCCACGCGGTCCAGCGCGGCCGCCCCGAAGCGCAGCTGCGAGAGCGCCTGGTAGATGCCCTGCACGGCCGGCATCAGCCGGTATCCCGCGAAGGCATAGAACCCCAGCAGCGGCAGGATATGCGCCATGGCCCCGCTTTCGCTGTCCTTGTAGGTCAGCAGGAGCGAGACGGCGAGCAGGAGGATGCCGCCGAATGCCACCGCCTCGATCGCATAGCGCGGGATGGCGCCGAGGCTGGCGGTGGCCGCGCGCAGGCGGGCGTAATCGGTGGAGGTCCGGGCGAAGCGGCGGTTGTAGCGCGCTTCGTGGCCCATCAGCTTCAGCGTCTTGATCCCGCCCATCGCCTCGGCGGTGATGCGGAACCTCTGCTGCAGGATGGCGGATTGCTCTTCGCCGGCGCGGGCGAGATAGCGGCGGACGAAGACATAGACCGTGCCGTAGCAGCCGCCCATGACGGCGACGGCGATCAGGGCGACGAGCGGGTTCACGACGACCATCAGCCCGGCCAGCACCAGCATCAGCACGCTTTGCGCGATCAGAAGGGCGGCCGGCTGCAGCACCTGGGCGCCCAGAACCTCGATTTCCGACATCAGCATCTTGGCCAGGTCGCCGCTGTGGCCCTGGGTGAAGAAGGCGTAAGGCTGGCGCAGATAGGTCTCCAGAAGCCGGGCGCCGATGGTGAAGATCTGCGCCTGGGTGACGCGGTTGACGAAATAGAAGCCGAGGCTGCGCACCACGGCGGCCAGCACCAGGAGCGCGAAGGAGAGGCCGGCGAGGAAGACCAGGAAGCCCTGCCCCGTCAGCCCGCTGAGGCCCTGCAGCCAGGCCAGGGTGGCATTGGTGCGGACCATGTCCGGATTGGCGAGGACGGCGAGGAAGGGCATGACGGACAGCGTGCCGAGGCTGTCGAACAGCGCCATCAGGATCGAGACCAGGACCACGGCCCAGGCCAGCCGGCGGTCTTTCGCATCGAGCAGCCGGTAGGCCTTGACGATCTGCTGCACGGCACTTCCCCTTGGGCACGGATCGGACGATGGGACTGCCTATCCCGAAAAGGCGGCGAGATGAAGGCTTGGGCTAACGCAAGGCCATATCGGTGACGGCCAGCAGCCGGTTCTGCCCCCCGGGGTCGAGAAAGCCCAGAAGCGTCACGCCGCGAAACCGGACATGGGTGCCGGATTGCGGCCCCTGCCCCTCGATCCTGTAGAACTCGCCGTCCTTTGACAGGGTATAGTCCTCCGGCCGTCCTGCGAGGACCAGCGTGTCCCTGCCGCCTTCGCCGGAGATGGCGTCCTGGCCCTGGCCCGGGGTGAAGCGGTCATTGCCCTTGCCGCCGATCAGGAAGTCGTCGAGCGCGGTGC
>CAMFIW010000580.1 GCA_945952355.1 uncultured Phenylobacterium sp.
TACACACTGCATATCGTCGGCAGCGTCAGATGTGTATAAGAGACAGAGTTCGGCGAGATCGAGAACCTCTACGCCCGCTACGGGACCGCGCGGCCGAACCTCTGCTTCGCCGGCCACACCGACGTGGTGCCGGTGGGCGACGCTGCGGCCTGGAGCCAGGAGGCCTTCGCCGCCGAGATCGTCGATGGGGTGCTGATCGGACGCGGGGCGGCCGACATGAAGAGCGCCATCGCCGCCTTCGCCGCGGCCGCCGCCAAGGCCATCGCCGCCGGCGAGGTGAAGGGCTCGCTGTCCTTCCTGATCACCGGCGACGAGGAGGGTGTGGCCACCCACGGCACCAAGATGGTCGTCGAGGCCCTGAAGGCCGAGGGCGAGGTCATCGACCACTGCATCGTCGGCGAGCCGACCAGCGCCGAGGCCTTCGGCGACATGGTCAAGATCGGCCGCCGCGGCTCGATCAATGTCGAGATCGTGGTCGAGGGCGTGCAGGGTCACGTGGCCTACCCGCACCGCGCAGCCAACCCGATCCCGGTGCTGATCGCCCTGTTGGCCCGCCTGACCGAGACCCAGCTCGACCAGGGCTATCTGAGCTTCCAGCCTTCGAACCTGGAGGTCACCACGGTCGATGTCGGCAACCCGACCACCAACCTGATCCCGGCGACCGCCAAGGCGCGGCTGAACATCCGCTTCAATCCGAACCACAAGGGCCAGGGCCTCGCCGACTGGATCGCCGAAGAGGCGCGCACCGCGAACGAGGGCTTCCAGGGCGATGTCATCGTCAAGCCGTCTATCAGCGGCGAGGCCTTCCTGACCGAGCCCGGCCCCTTCACCGACCTGATCGCCGCCGCCGTCCGCGACGTGGCCGGCCGCCCGCCCGAGCTGTCGACCACCGGCGGCACCTCGGACGCCCGCTTCATCCGCGACCTTTGCCCCGTGGTGGAACTGGGCCTGGTCGGCAAGACCATGCACGCGGTCGACGAGCGCACGCCGGTGGACGAGATCGTCAAGCTGCAGGCGGTCTATGAGCGCCTGATCGCCCGCTATTTCGCGGAGTTCGCCGCAGCGTAGGCGACGCCCGTCAGATAGAGCCCCTCGGCCGGCGCCACGGGTCCGCAGGCTGTCCGGTCGCGCGCCTCAAGGGCGGCCTTCACGTCGCCGGCGCTCCAGCGGCCGATCCCGACCTCGGCCAGGGTGCCGGTCATCGACCGGACCTGGCGGTGCAGGAACGAGCGCGAGGCGAACTCCATGTGCACCTCCTCGCCGACCCGGCTGACGCGAGCGAGGTCCAGCGTCTTCATCGGCGACTTCGCCTGGCACTGCAGGTCGCGGAAGGTGGTGAAGTCGTGGTGGCCAACCAGGACCTGGGCGGCGTGATGCATCGCCTCGGCGTCCAGCGGCTTCTTCACATGCCAGACGCGGCCGCGGTCGAGGCCCGGCGGCGCCCAGCGGTTGAGGATGCGGTAGAGATAGCGCCGCTCTGTCGCCGAGAAGCGCGCGTGCCAGTCGCCCTCCGCCACCGCGGCGTCGAGCACCACCACCGCCTCCTCGATCAGATGGGCGTTCAGCGCGTTGCGGACGGTCTCCGTCGGCCAGGCCTTTTCCAGGTCGAGATGGATCACCTGGCCCGTAGCGTGAACGCCGGTGTCGGTGCGCCCCGCCGCCTGCAAGCGCAGGTCCTGGCCGCAGAACGCCTTCACCGCCCGCTCCACCGCGCCCTGCACGCTGGGCAGGCCGTCCTGCGCCTGGAAGCCCTTGTAGGGGCGGCCATCATATTCGAGGGTCAGGCGGTAGCGAGGCATCAGAGGAAGCGCGTCCCCGCGGCCACCGGGAAGCCGCGCAGGAAGACCTCGGCGTCCTGCGGGCCCTTGCCCTCCCGCTGAACCCGCAGCAGTCGAACCGCGCCCTCGCCCGTCCCGATCAGCAGGCCATCGTCCAACGCAACGCCCGGCGCTCCGTCGGCGTCTTCCAGGCGCGACAGCAGGGCCTTGATCCGCACCGGGCCCTTCTCGGTCTGGGCCTCGAACCAGGCGCCGGGGAACGGCGACAGGCCGCGGATCTTGCGATCGAGCTCGGCGGCGGGCTTGCCCCAATCGAGCCGCGCCTCCTTGGGACGGATCTTCTTGGCGTAGGTCGCGCCCTCTTCCGCCTGGGGCGCCTCGACGGCCTCGCCGCGCGCGATGGCCGCCAGGGTGCGGACCAGGAGATGGGCCCCGGCCTCGGCCAGGCGGTCATGCAGCGTGCCGGCCGTCTCCAGGGCGTCGATGCGCAGCGTCTCGGTCGCCAGGACCGGGCCCTCGTCCAGGCCCTCGGTCATGCGCATGACCTCGACGCCGGTCACCTTGTCGCCAGCCATGATCGCCCGCTGGATCGGCGCGGCGCCCCGCCAGCGGGGCAAGAGCGAGGCGTGCAGGTTGAAGGCGCCCTTGGCGGGCGCGTCGAGCACGGCGGCGGGCAGGATCTGGCCGAAGGCCACCACAACGGCGGCGTCGAGCTGGAGGGCCACGAAGGCCGCGATCTCGGCCGGGTCTCGCATTGAGGCCGGCGTGCGGACCATCAGGCCGTGGCGCTCCGCCAGGGCGTGGGTCGGAGAGGGTTTGAGCGCCTGTCCGCGTCCACGCGGCGCAGGCGGCTGAGAATAGACGGCCGCGATCTCGTGTCCCGCCGCGATCAGAGCGGCCAGGCAGGTGGCGGCGAAGTCCGGCGTACCCAGAAAGGCGATGCGCATGGGCGGGGTTTAGCGGCACGTCGCGCGCAAAGGAACCGGGCGCAAGCGGGACCGTTACCTAGACCGCCCCAGAAGGAGACTCTCGATGCGCAAGTCCGTGGTCCTGACCCTCGCGCTGGCCGGCCTCGCGACCGCCGCCTGCACCAAGGCGACCCAGGAG
>CAMFIW010000581.1 GCA_945952355.1 uncultured Phenylobacterium sp.
GTTTTCCGCCTCGCGCCCGGCTTTCTGCGCCAGATCGCCGAGGGACTGGACATGGACCCGGCGCGGGCCGAGTTCGCGCCGCGCCTGCAGGCCCGCGACCCGCAGATCAAGCACATCGGCCTGGCCCTCAAGGCCGAACTGGAAGCCGGCGCCCCGCTATCGCGGCTCTATGGCGAGAGCCTGGCCATCGCCTTCGCCTCGCGGCTCCTGCAGCGGTTCGGCGTGGGGCCGAAGCCGCCTGCGCACGGCCTGTCCCGCCGCCAGCAGCGGCGCGTCTTCGACCACATCGAGGCTCGTCTGGACACCGACCTCAGCCTGGCCGAATTGGCCGCGATCGCCGGGGTCAGCGTGTCCCACTTCACCGTCCTGTTCCGGCGGTCGGTGGGAATGTCCGTGCATCGGTTCGTGATCCAGCAGCGCGTGCTGCGCGCCCGGTCCCTGCTGCTGGCCGGCGAGCTGTCGATCGCCCAGGTGGCGCTGGAGGCGGGCTTCGCGCACCAGAGCCACCTGGCCCGTTCCATGCGCAAGGAACTCGGCCTGACCCCCGCACAGATCGCCCGCAGCCGCTAGCCGGCCCCAGCTTGGCCTCGTGCGGGCCAGGCCCTGATCACTTCGGCGAAAAGCGTCGGATTGATCGGCTTGTCGAGCACGGGCGCCATCGCGTAGCCCGGCGGCACGCCCCGCGGGCCGAAGCCGGTGAGCCAGGCGAACGGCGTCCGGCGGGCGCCGAGCGCAACCGCGACCTCGAACGACGTCGCACCCTCGCCGAGATCGATGTCCAGCAGCGCGAAGTCGACCTGGAGACTGCTCGCCATCTCCATGGCCTCGCCGACCGTCGTCGCGACGCCCGCGATGATGCAGCCAAGGTCGACCAGCATGTCCTCGATCAGCATCGCGACCATCGGCTCGTCCTCGACGACCAGGACGCGCCTATGCGGTTCGTCGGCCAAGTTCGCCTCCGTCGAACGCGCCGCTCCTGCGGACGGCGCCGATCCGGCACACCAGCCCCTCGGGCAGGAAATCGAGACGTACATCCCCGGACAGGTCTCTCGCCAGGCCCTCGATCATCCGCAGGCCGAAGCCGCGGTGGCTGGGCGCTTCGACCACTGGCCCACCATGCTCGGCCCAACTGAGCTCGAGGTCATCGCCCTCGAAGCTGCCGCGCCCCCGCCAGCAGATCGAGATGCGGCCGGTCTCGTGTCGCAACGCGCCGTACTTGGTCGCGTTGGTGAAGAGCTCGTGCAACGCCATGGCCAGGGCGACGGCGGACTTGGGCCTCAGGCGAACGCGCCCTCCGGAAACCTGCACTCGATCGACGGCGCCATGCGCTTCTATCGCCGACGCAACGATGTCGCCGAGATCCGCACCGTCCCAGCTCTCTCGGGTCAGCACGTCGTGCGCCTTGGCGAGCGCGAGCAGGCGCTCGGTGAGGTCGACCCGCGCGCTCTCGAGCGACGGCGCGTTGCGCAACGTCTGCATCGCGATCGACTGGACGGTGGCCAGGGTGTTCTTCACCCTGTGGTTCAGCTCGTTGACCATCATCTGCTGGCGTTCCTCGGAGCGCACCCGTTCCGTCACGTCGCGCATCACGCCGGTAAAGAAGCGCTCGCCGTCCGCCCACCACTCGGCGACCGACAATTCCAATGGAAAAGTGGACCCGTCGGAGCGCCGCCCCTCGACCGCCCGTCCGATGCCGATGATCTTCCTGTCGCCGGTCGCGATGTAGCCGGCGAGGTAGCCATCGTGCGCCTCCCGGTGGGGCTCGCTCATGAGCTCTCGGACGTTGAGACCGATCATCGACTCCGCGGTGCGCTCGAATAGGCGCTCAGCGGACGGATTGAACGCGCGGATACGTCCAATCTCGTCGATCACCACGATGGCGTCGACCGCCGTATCGACAATGGCGCGATAGCGCGCCTCGCTTCCTGCGAGGTCCAGCCCCTTGAGTTCGGGACTGTCCGCGCGCACCGGTCCGGGCATCTAACGCCCCCCGAAGGCCAGATTCGGCATTCCGGCGATAGAATCGCAAATTCACGCGGGTGTAAAGTTTCAGCACATCCTTTGATTGTGCTTTCGAGGCAGGACTCGATGGGGTAGGTGGCCTAGCCTCCGGCGCGCCTGAACGCCCTCGCCGCAATGAGAGCGATCGGCAGTCCGACCAGGACGGTGTGGGCGAAGATCTGATTGAGGAACGCTTCCAATTGGAACGCGGCCGGGGGCGCCGGCCAACGCAAGGGAAGCACGATCTTGTTCATGATCGCCCAGAGCACGAGGCCGTAGATCAGGCCCGAGATCCATGGCCGGCGGACCAGAACGGAGACCCGCCGGGCCGCGAGTACAAAGGCCGCGACCATGGCCAGCATGATCGCGAAGTGCAGGCCGAGCCCGAAGGCCGCGGTGGCGAGCCCGCCGTGGGCGGCGGTATCCTTGCCCAGGAGGGCGCTTGCGATCCCCTGCAGCATGCGGATCGGCGATCGGCCGTGGGCCAGGCTCGTCGCGATGGCGTCAGCGATGTCGAGGGTCCCGGCCGCGAGCCAGGCGTAGAGGATGGCCTTGGCGACGCCGGTGTCGATCCGGGGCGCCAGCTCCGCGGTGGTGGTGGTCATGTGGTGTCGTCCTCCGTTTGGGCAAGCCTGAGGGCGAGCTTGGCGGCCGTCGCGCACGATCCGACGAAAACTTGCCCCACCGGACGCCTTACCGGCATTTAACTTGCAGCCTCGCGACGGCCGCCCATTCTGGGGTGTCCGAGGGAATCCACATGGCCGACGGGGCCGTCCAGAGCCAAACGTCAGAACCCGCCATCCATCGGCTGGCCGCCCGCGCCTGGGCCGGATTCGAGGCGGCGATCGTGATGACCGACGCCGGCCTGCACATCGGCGCGCC
>CAMFIW010000582.1 GCA_945952355.1 uncultured Phenylobacterium sp.
ATCCGCGCCGGCACCGACCTGCACGCGCTCGGCTGGCACACGCCGGCCAGCCGCGACTACATGGCCAAGATGCGCCAGGGCGTGACCCAGGCGCTCAGCGCTCGCGACGAAACGTTCGGCGACTACCGCACAGGCGACAAGGGGACCAAGGCATGAGCCCGGCCGAGATCGAGACCCTGGCGCGCAGCTTCTTCGACGCCATCGAGGCCGGTGACGTCGACGCCGTGGCGGCCTGCTACGCCGAGGACGCGGTGATCTGGCACAACACCGACGACGCCGAGACCTCGAAGGCGGAGAACGTGGCGACCCTCGCCAACTTCATCCGCTACATCCCAGAGCGCCGCTACGAGGCCCGCCGGCTGACCGCCTTCCCAGGCGGCTTCGTCCAGCAGCACCGGCTGAAGGGCAAGCGCAAGGACGGGGTCGAGGTCGAGCTCACCGCCTGTATCGTCTGTGCGGTGGCGGGCGGCCGGATCACCCGCCTCGACGAGTATTTCGACGCCGCCCAGGTCGCGGCCTGGTCGCGCTGAAACGAAAACGCCCGGCGCGAGGCCGGGCGTCTCGAGGTCGGAGGGTTTTAGAAGCCCTTAGGCGGCGACCGCCTTCACCAGGCTCTTGTTCAGGATGATGATGGCCGCGTCACGGTCGATGCGCTCGATGGCGGCGACTTCGCGGGCCATGCGGTCCAGGGCCGATTCATAGAGCTGGCGCTCCGAATAGGACTGTTCCGGCTGGTTTTCGGCGCGGTGCAGGTCGCGCACCACCTCGGCGATCGAGATCAGGTCGCCCGAATTGATCTTGGCTTCGTATTCCTGGGCGCGACGCGACCACATGGTCCGCTTCACCCGGGCGCGGCCCTTCAGGGTGGTGAGGGCCTGGCTGACCACATTGCCTTCCGCCAGCGAGCGCAGGCCCGCGCCGCGCGCCTTGGCCGTCGGGACCCGCAGGGTCATTTTCTCGTGGTCGAAGGTGATCACATAGACTTCGAGCTTATAGCCGGCGACTTCCTGGGTCTCGATCCCATCCACCTTGCCAACGCCATGGGCGGGGTAGACGACGTGATCGCCAACCGAGAATTCCAGACCGCTCTTGCTCATTCGTTCCAGTCCTTTCGACCTCTCCGATCCCACCGAAGGCGCCTAGAAGTTCAGAGTTCTCCAAAGACAAATCAGCCCCTCCGCAAACCTTGCGCGGCGCTGGACACTCTGGAGAACGGATAGACCTTCTAAGACACCCTTCGCCTTTTGCGGCGCATTGCGGCCTGGGATGGCTCTTTTGCTAAAATGACGCGCTGAGCGCAGGCGCTATCGTCACGTCAGTTGTGACATTAGCATAAAATTCAGCCGAAAGAAAGGCTTGCCCCGGGCGTTAACCCAAGTGAACGCTCAAGAACCCTTGCCGGGCTTTTCCGAGAAGTACTTTTCGAACTTGCCTTCCTCGCGCTCGAACGACTCGGCGTCGGCGGGCGGAGAGCCCTTCACGGTGATGTTCGGCCACACCTTGGCGTATTCGGAGTTGATCCGCAGCCACTTGCCGTCGGCGTCGTCCTCGGTGTCCGGCTTGATGGCGTCGACCGGGCACTCCGGTTCGCAGACGCCGCAGTCGATGCATTCGTCGGGATTGATCGCGAGGAAGTTCTCACCCTCGTAGAAGCAGTCGACCGGACACACCTCCACGCAGTCCATGAACTTACATTTGATGCAGGGGTCCATGACGATGTAGGTCATCGGCGCGATCAGGCTCCTGGGGCAAATCCCATCCGGGCGGGGGTTTTCCCGGCGCGAGGGTGGCTTGTCAATGCCGGGGGACTTGGGCAGGGCGCAGGATATCTGCAAGTCCCGATAGGCCACCGATGATTCGCGCCCTCCTCCGCGCCCCGAGCTTCGCCATGGAAGACGGCGAACGCACCCATCTGGAACGCTCTGCGATCGACATGGCGCTGGCTGTCCGCCAGCACGCCGCCTATGCCGCGGCCCTGGCCGAGGCGGGCGCGGATGTCGCCGTCCTGCCTGCCGACGACGCCCTCGCGGACTCCGCCTTCGTCGAGGACGTGGCCCTGGCCTTCCCCGAGCTCTGCGTGGTGCTGCGGCCCGGCGCGGTCTCGCGGAGGCCCGAGGTCGAGACGGTGGCGGCGGCCTTGCCTGACGATCGCCCGGCGGTGCGCCTGGCGCGGGGCGCGATGGATGGCGGCGACGTGCTGGTGGTCGACCGCCGGGTCTTCGTGGGCCTGTCGACCCGCACCGACGACGAGGGCCTCGCGGCCCTGGCCGAGACCCTGCGGCCGCAAGGCTATTCCGTCGAAGGCGTCGACGTGCCGGGCGCCCTGCATCTCAAGACCGCGGTCACCGCGCTGGACGCCGAGACCCTGGCGATCAATCCGCTGTGGGTCGATCCGCTCGCCTTCGCGGGTTTCCGCACGTTGACGGTGGCGGAAGACGAGCCGTTCGCGGCCAACACCCTGACCGTCGGCGGGCGGCTGTTCGTGCAGGCGGCCGCGCCGCGCACCGCCGAACGGCTGGCGGCGGCGGGCTATGCGCCTATTGCGCTCGACATCAGAGAGTTCGCCAAGGCGGAGGCCGGACTGACTTGCCTGAGCCTCATTTTCCCGGCGACAGGCTGATCACCCGCTCGGTGGCAGCGTCGACGGCCGGCCGCGAGTAGAGCAGCGGCACATACTGGCCGGTCACCCAGAGCGGGAACAGGTCGCGGAAGTGCGGGCTCGACCAGTCGCCGGACTGGCCCGGAGTGTTGATCGCCCGGCTTTCGTCCCAATGGCCGACGTCCAACACCCTGCGGAAGGAAGCGCCGGCCGTGACTCGGAAGATGTCTCTTATACACATCTCCGAGCCCACGAGACTAGGCATGATCTCGTAT
>CAMFIW010000583.1 GCA_945952355.1 uncultured Phenylobacterium sp.
GGCAGGGCCAGGCACTCGACCGGCTGGCGTGTCAGGAAGGCGAGCTTGTCGGCGTCGGGCGCGAGCCAGCGCTCGGCGCGCAGGACGATGGGCCCGCCCACCGCCAGGGCGGCGCCTCCGAGCGCCGACAGCGCGATGGCGAAGCCTAGGGCTCGCGGCCCGCGTCGATCCAACGGCGCAGCTCCTCGGCCTCGGCGCAGCCGTAGGCGCAGATGCGGTCGAGCCGCGCCAGCATCACCCGCGCGCCGGCCAGGTCGCCGCGCTCGACCTTCAGCTCGCCATAGTACTCGGTCGCGCCGCGGTGTTCGGGGGCGATGGCCAGGGCCTGGCGGTAGTAGGCCTCGGCCCGGTCGAAGGCCCCCTTCTTGCGCCAGGCATAGCCCTGGTAGGTCAGGATGTCGGGGTGCGGCCCGAACGATTGGCGGGCCTTGGCGAGTTCGGCGAGCGCGTCGTCATAGCGCCTGTCGTTGATCAGGCTGACGGCCTGGACATAGGCGGCGTCGCCCGCCTCCGGCCCGGCGAACAGCATCGGCGGCCGGCTCAGCGCCGCAGCCGGCGCCGCGCCCATGGCCGCTTGCACAGCGGTGGTCGCCGCTTGGATCGCGGCGGCGTCGACGCAGGTTCCACAAGCCTGGCCCTTGGCCTTCAGCCAGTCCAGCTCGCCTTGGGCCTTGGCGTCCTTCAGGCTGCCCAGCGCCACGCCCAGGCCACGATGGGCCTCCAGGCTGTCCGGCTCGTAGCGGATCGCCTTCTCATAGGCGCGCCGCGCGCCCTTCCAGTCCTCGGATCCGGTCTTGGCGGCGCCCAGCAGGCGCCAAGCCTCCGCGTTGGTCGGCGCGGAATCGGTAACGTGGGTCAGGGCGCGGACAGCGGCCTTGTAATCCTTCTGGTTCAGGGCCTGGACGCCTTTCACATACTCTGCGGCCGGGTCGTAGGCCGGCGCGGAGACCGACGGCATCTCGCCGCCGCCACCCCCGCCACCGCCGGCGCTCCAGGCCGCGCTTGCGGCCGTCGCGCTGATCAAAGCCCCCAGGGCCATGGCCCTCTGAAATCGCCTGCTCATCGACGCCTCCCTCGCGTCTCGCGGAGCCTGTATATTCCGCCCGATGCGGCTCCGGTTCAAATGACTTCGGGGTGCTCGAACGAGGGCGAGGAGGGCCGGTGACCTACGAGGAATTCGACTCCGCCTGCCGGGCCCTGCCCGGCGCGACCCACGAGGTGCTGTGGGGCGCCGACCATGTCTACAAGGTCGGCGGCAAGATGTTCGCGGCGACCGGAATTGAGGCCAAGGGCTTCTCGGCCAAGTTCTCCGACATCGCTTTCGAGGTGCTCACCGAGACGGGCCGTGGCCGGCCTTCGCCCTACCTGGCGCGCGCTAAGTGGGTGCGGTTCGACAACTTGCCGGAGCTCGACGCGGTCGAGGTTTCCGACTGGCTGGCCTCATCACATGCCCTGGTGGCGGCCAAGCTGCCGAAGAAGATCCGCGGGGAGCTCGGCCTGGCATGAACCGTGACGAGGTGCAGACGGCTTGCTTCGCCCTGCCGGCCGTGACGCACGTGGTCCAATGGGGCGCGTCGGACGTCTACAAGGTCGGCGGCAAGGTGTTCGCCATCGTCGGCGACGAGGCCATGTCGTTCAAGGTGACGGAGATCGCCTTCATGGTCCTGACCGAGAGCGGGATCGGCCGCCAGGCGCCCTATTGCGCCAAGGGCCAGTGGGCCCAGATCGACTTGGCCGACAATCCCGATGACGACATCCGGGATTGGCTGGCCACGGCCCACTCCCTGATCGCCGCCAAGCTGACTCGGAAGTTGCGGGCGGAGCTCGGCCTGAGCGCCTAGCCGCGGCTCTCCAGCAGCCGGCGCAGGTCGGCCACGGCGGAGGCTGCGCTCGATCGGCGCTGGCGCCAGGCCAGGAGGGCGACAGCGCCCAGGGTGGCGGCGATGAAGGCGACGGCGCCGAACAGCCAGGCCGCCGCCGCCAGGGCGAAATAGTAGCCCCGCACCCCGGCGTTGAAGGACGACAGGGCTGGGTTCAGCAGCCGCGCCGCCGCCTCGCCATAGGCCGCCTCGAAGTCGGGATCCTCGGTGTCGGGCGCGGCGCCGACCACGCCGATGCAGTAGTTCATCTGGCGGATCGACCAGATGAAGGCGAGCAGGCCGCGCGCCAGGCAGACCAGAACCAGAGCGATCTGGCCCTCGAACAGCAAGCGCGATGAGGTCTTGATCATGATCAGGCTGGACGCCGACTTGAACGCCTGCTCCCCGCCGAACAGTGCGCCCGCCGCGGCCGCGATCAGAATCAGGTTCGAAGAGGCGAAGAAGGAGGCGGAGTTCAGCACGTGTCCGAACAACTGACCGTCCATGAACCGGTTCTCGCGCCGGGCCATGTTCCTCATCCAGTAGAGCCGGATCACCGTCATGTCGGTGTTGATCAGCCGCCCGCGCGCCGCCGCCTTCAGCAGAGGCTCGTAGGCGATCCACGCGACCATGAAGATCGCCAGCGCCGTCATGTCGAAGGGGGGCAGATTCGGCATCAGTCCTCCGCGATCAGGCTCTCGCGGTTGGTGTTGCGCAGGCGGATCGCCACGACCAGGGCGACCGCCATCACCGCGGCGACGTAGATGTAGAAGCCAGGCTCATGGCCGGCCTGCTTGAACCAGAGCGCCACATACTCGGCCGAGCCGCCGAAGATGGAATTGGCGAGGGCATAGGGCAAGGCGACGCCGAGGGCGCGGACATGCGCCGGGAACAGCTCGGCCTTCAGCACCGCGTTCACCGCCGTATAGCCCGACAGCACCACCAGCAGGCCGCAGATCAGGGCGAAGGCGGTCGCCGCGTCATGGGTCACCGCGATCCGCGACA
>CAMFIW010000584.1 GCA_945952355.1 uncultured Phenylobacterium sp.
GCCGAGACCATGCCGAGGTGGCCGAGCTCCAGCCGCCGCACCGGCCAGCCCCGCGCCTCCGACCGCGTCGCCTGCGCCTCGAAGCCGTCGCTCAGACGGATATAGGCCGCCGGCAGATCTTCCCAGCCGCCAAGATCCGGCGCCGCCGTCTCCAGAAAGGCCAGCGGGACCTGTGGGATGTCGGCGAGCAGCGTGGCGCGCGCTTCGGCGTCCGGAATCCAAGCCTCCAGGGTCCCGCGCGAAAACCAGCGATCCCACCGCGGCAGCCTCCCCTCGACCGCCACCGCCCGCAGCGCCCGCATCTGGTCCGCCGGCGCGACGTCGGCGGCGCTCCGCCCCGGATGCGGCAGGACCGCATCGACGAAGACCAGACCCGCCAGGTTCGCCGCCGCCGCCGCGAGACTCGGCGCGAAAGGGCCGGCGCTGGAGTGCAGCACCGCGATCCAGGGTCGGTCGTCCGCCTCGGCGACGATGCGCCGCGCGGCGGCCTCATAGAGGTCGGCGCCTTCGAGGCCGCTCAACGCCATGACGATCGCACCATCGAGCATGGCCGCCACCGGCCGCCACGAATTGGGCCCGAGAAATGGGCTGGGGATTAGAACGCGGCGCACGAGCTAATGACAGCGGCGCAGCGGGCTGGGCCAAGTCGACGGATCGGCGTCGCCCTCGACGTCCTGCATGACGTGTTCCGGGGAGCGCACACGGCGCAGTTGGAAGCGCTGATAGTAGCCCGGACTTTCCAAGCTCAGCGAACGGGGACCGAACGCCCCACGGAAGCGGTGGCTGGAGGTTTTGGCCGGTCGACCTTCGCCGTCGAACGTCGTCTCCGTCACTGTGAACGCGATCGCGCGCCCGATTAACTCAACATCGTGGGTCTTGGGCTGCCAGCATCCGCCCTCGCAGATTTTGAAGATGATCGAGGGACCATCGGCTGCACTGAGCAGCGTCAATTCGACACCGCCCTGATCCCCTGTACCGGGGGAGACGCAGACATTGCTGTAAGTGCCGCCCAGCTCGGCAGCGACGGCGGCGCCTGCAAGCGCGCCGCTGCCAAGCAGCACGCCAAGCAAGGAACACCGTCGTCGCCAGGCTCCCATCTAGACCCCCAACCAGTCCAGGCCGCCCGGCAGGGCCTCGGCCGCGTAGTCCACCTGCAGCACGCGACGGCGGGCCGGCGCTGTGGCGCGCTCCGAGGCGTGCAGGATCGGGGTAGCGTACATCCACACATCCCCTGCCTGGGCCAGGCAGGCGACGATTCCACAGCGCGCCACAGCGGCGGGAATATCCGCCTCGGCGATCCGGCCGAGTCGATGCGACCCAGGCGCAATCAGCAACGGCGCATTGGCCGCCGGCACCGGGTCCAGATGGATGCGGAGTGTGAGCATACGCGAGAGCAGCGCGTAAGGCGGTCCCACATGCAGCGCCCCATGCTTGCGACTCCAGGGGCCGAAGCCTTCGACCTCGATACGTTCGCGCACCGCGACGACGCGGTCCTGATGCCAGGCGAGCGACCAGTTGGTCGCGGCGCTCTTGTCGAAGAGGATAGCGCGGACCGGCCGGGCGTCTGGCATCCGTACGGCGGCCAGCGCGCCGATCGGGCCCGAGGCGACGAGGAAGCGGTCGAGGCCTTCGACGCCGAACAGCCGGTCCCCGGCCCGGCCTACGTCTTGGGTCGCCAGGGTCTGGAGCAGCGAGTCGAGAACAGGCGAGGCAAGGGCCCGGTCGAAACGCTGCGCGCCATCGGCTTCAAGGCGAAGGATCTCACAGGACGCGGCGGTCTGGGCGGGGGCTGGGTTCAAGTTCGATCCTGAGCGCCGCTCGGCGGCGCATTCTCCGCGATTGTGGCGAGACCAGCTTTGCCTCTACAGCCAGAAGGCGCAATGCGCGCGCAAGCGCCGTCCTGGACGTCGCGGGACGCGGGCGCATCGGAGACGGGCGATGTCGGACTCGGTTTGGCGGCTTCCCTATGACGGCGCGAACATCGCCGTGCTGGCCGATTGCCACATCCATGAGGGCGGCCCGCAATTCCCCGAGGCGTTGTTCCCTCGGCTGCAGGGCGCGGACCTGATCATCACCCTGGGCGACATGGGCGAGCGGCGCGGGCTGGACCAGCTGCAGGAAATCGCCCCGGTCATGGGCGTGCGAGGGCGTGATGACGAGGCGGATCCACGCACCCAGAAGCTGACCCTGGCTCTTGCCGGCGAAGGTTATCGGCTGGGCTGCGTTTTCGACGCGGTCGAGTTTGGCCTCGCCTGCAGCGTCGATCCTTTTCGCGAGGCGCCAGGCGCCGGCGCGATCGGCGAGCGGCTGTTCGGGGGGCCGGTCGACATCCTGCTCCATGCCGGCACCCACCGGCCGGACGAGGCCAAGTTCGGCCGCAAGGGCTCGGCCTTGATTCCTGGAAGCGCCGTTCTGCCGGCCGAGGATGCGCGCCCGACCTTCCTGCGCCTGAAGGTCGCCAAGGAAGGCTGCTACGGTCAGACGATCTGGGTCGCTTAGGGGCGAACCTTCGCTTGGACTACAGCGCCAACCCCATGAACACCGTCCCCTCCGGGGTGGGGGCGTAGTAGGAGGCGATGCGGGTGAAGCCGAGGGTTTCGTAGAGGGTGATGGCGGTAGTCATGGTGGCGAGGGTGTCGAGGCGCAGCTCGCGGTAGCCGGCGGCGCGGGCGGCGGCGATGACCTGTTCGGCGAGGGCGCGGCCGAGGCCCAGACCGCGGGCGGCGGGCTGGAGGAACAGGCGCTTCATCTCGCAGCAGCCTTCGGCGGCCAGGGGGCGCAGGCCGACGCAGCCCAGCGGGTCGCCGGCCGGTGCGCGGGCGAGCAGCAGGGCGCCGCGCGGCGGGGCGTACTTGCCCGGCAG
>CAMFIW010000585.1 GCA_945952355.1 uncultured Phenylobacterium sp.
CGAGACAGGTCTCAGCCGCGCGCTCGCGGAGGCTCACCGCCGCTACACCACCTTCGTCAATGCAAGGCAGGGCTGGAGCGGCCACCTGTTCCAGGGCCGTTTCGCCTCCGTGGTCATGGATGAACGCCATCTCCTCGTGGCGTCGCGCTATATAGCGCTCAACCCCGTGCGCGCCGGATTGGTCGAGCGTCCAGAGGCGTGGCCCTGGTCTAGTGTGCGAGCCCACCTTGCGGGCCGCGACGACGCGCTCGTCTCGGTGGCGCCTTTGCTGGCCCGGATCGAAGATTTTGCCGGCGCCATCACGCCGGATCGCACGCGTGACGCGGACTATGCGGCGCTTCGCCGGTCCGAAGGCACGGGCCGGCCGCTGGGCGGAGAAGGTTTCCTTCTGGATCTGGAAGCCCGGACGGGCCGCGCGCTCATCCCGCGCAGTCCCGGCCGTAAGCCGCGCGGCGTCGAGGAGGCCGCTGTCTTGTTCCAGCACTAATTCGGGGACAGCTTACCTATTTCCCGGATTGCTGGTGGCGACCCTCGTGATGGGAAATAGGTAAGCTGTCCCCGAATTACCTACTCCTCCCCCAACCCCTTCACGAACTCAGGCAGCCACACATTGCGCCCCGGCCTCATCCGTTCGGCGCGCTAAATGTGGATCAGGCCGGCATAGGCGCGGTCGAAGTCCTTGTCGACGATGACGTAGTCGAACTCGCTCCAGTGGGTGATCTCCTCGCGGCCGAGCGCGAGCCGGGCCTGGATCACCTCTTCGCTATCCTGCGCGCGGGCATGCAGCCGCCGCGACAGGTCCGACCAAGAGGGCGGCAGGACGAAGACCCGCACGGTGTCGGTCGGCGCCTGCGCGTAGATCTGCCGTGCGCCCTGCCAGTCGACGTCGAACAGCACGTCCTTGCCGGCCTCGAGCGCGTCCATCACCGGCGCCTTGGGCGTCCCATAGCGCTTGTTGTTCACGCTGGCCCATTCGAGCAGCAGGTTCTCGTTCGTCAGCCGGTCGAACTCGGCGTCGTCGACGAAGAAATACTCCCGCTCATGCTCCTCGCCGGGGCGCGCATTGCGGGTCGTGGCCGAGATCGACAGGGTCAGGTCCGCATAGTCGGCCACCAGCCGGCGCGACAGCGAGGTCTTCCCCGCCCCCGCCGGACTGCACAGCAGGAGCAGCAGGCCGCGCCTCTGGGTCTCCCAGGGCTTGGAGTGGTCGTCATGCGGCGTGGTCATCGGCGTCTGCTCGGACTTGGAAGAGGAACCACGAACCAACACGAACCAGCACAAGCGATCCCTGCCCACCCTGCCGCGAAGCGGCGATCGAAGCGCCTCGGAACATCCCGCATGACCTGTTCGTGTTGGTTCGTGTTGGTTCGTGGTTCAAATTCGCGGCTCCGCCGCGCGCACGGCCTCTCGGCGCGTGACGCGGCTATTCCACATTCTGCACCTGCTCGCGGAACTGCTCGATCACGGCCTTCAGCTCCAGGCCCATGGTCGTCAGCTCCGGCAACGCCGATTTCGAACACAGCGTATTGGCCTCGCGCATGAACTCCTGGGTCAGGAAGTCGAGCCTGCGCCCCGCCGCGCCCTCGCCGCCGATCAGAGCGCGCGCGGCGTCCACATGGCCGCCCAGCCGATCCAGTTCCTCGCGCACGTCGGCCTTCACCGCCATGGCGGCGGCCTCGACCACGATCCGCTCGGCGACGCCCTGGGCCTCGCCGGCGAGTTCGCCCATCCGCTTCTGGAAGCGCTCCTTGATCGCCACTGGCTGGCCACCGGCCACGCCTTCGGCCCGGCCCACCAGGCCCGCGATCTTGTCGAGCAGCCCGCCCAGCACGCCGGTCAGCGACCGTCCCTCCTCCTGGCGCGTGGCCAGCAGGCCGTCGAGCGCCGCGCCCAGCGAGGCCGCCATCGCGGCCTCCACCGCCGCCAGAGCTTCCGGATCGTCGGCGCCGGCATCGGCCTCGATCACGCCGCGCAGAGACAGCAGGCCGTCCAGCCGCCCCGGGGCGATCCGGCCGTCCGCCACATAGGGCGCGCCCGCCGCGAGATAGCGCTCGAGCTGATCCACATTGATCCGAACCGCGCCGGCCGCCTCGGCCCGCTTGGCGTTCAGGCCAACGGTCACCTGGCCGCGCTGGAACCGCGCCTGGGCGCCCTCGCGCGCCGCCCGCTCCAGCCCGTCGAACCCCGATGGGCCGCGGAACCGGACCTCCAGGTTCCGCCCGTTGACCGAGCGCGCCTCGACCGCCCAGCTCCAATCGCCCGCCGCGCCCTCCGCGCGGCCAAACCCGGTCATTCCCGACAGCGGCATCAGCGAGGTTCCCCAATCCGCACGACGAGGCCGTATCCCAACCCGTTCATCCCCGCGAATGCGGGCGCCCAGGCTTTTTTCTGGTCGGCCAGCGCCATTCGACAAAACACCTGGGTCCCCGCTTTCGCGGGGATGCACGGATGATGAGGGGACGGCACTATTTCTTCCCCTTGGCCGCTGGCGCGGCGCCCTTGCCGGTCGCTTCCTGCTTCTCGATCTGGCGCCAGCGGGCGACGTTCTTGGCGTGCTCTTCGAGCGTCGAGGCGAAGGCATGCCCGCCCGTCCCGTCGGCCACGAAATAGAGCTCGCTGGACTTCGGCGGATCGAGCACCGCCGCCAGGGCCGCGCGGCCTGGATTGGCGATCGGCGTCGGTGGCAGGCCGTCGATCGCATAGGTGTTGAAGGGCGTCTCGGTCGCCAGCTCCGAGGCGGTGAGGCCCCGGCCCAGCGGTCGGCCCTGGCTCACCCCATAGATCACCGTGGCATCGCTTTGCAGGCGCATGCCGCCGCGCAGGCGGTTGACGAACACCGCGGCCACCCGCGGCCGCTCCTC
>CAMFIW010000586.1 GCA_945952355.1 uncultured Phenylobacterium sp.
GTCCGGAACCCGTATCCGAGTCCCGGGCGACCCCTCCTCGGCCGCCTTCCCCCTGGTGGCGGCGATCGTCACGCCGGGATCGGAGGCGACGGTGGAGGGCGTCCTGCTCAATCCCCTGCGCATCGGCCTGTTCGATACCCTCAAGGAGATGGGCGCGGACCTGACGATCGAGAACCTGCGCGACGAGGGCGGCGAGCCGGTGGGCGACGTCACCGCCCGTCACTCGGCCCTGCGCGGGGTCGACGTGCCGCCCGCTCGCGCGCCGTCGATGATCGACGAGTATCCGATCCTGGCCGTGGCCGCGGCCTTCGCGGACGGCCCGACCCACATGCGCGGCATCGGCGAGATGCGGGTCAAGGAGAGCGACCGCATCGCCCTCATGGCCGCCGGTCTCTCCGCCTGCGGCATCGGCGTGGAAGAGGAGCCGGAGGGCCTGATCGTGGTGGGCTCGGCGCGGGGCAACCATCCGGCCGCCGGCGGCGCGCGGGTCGTCACCCATGGCGATCACCGCATCGCCATGAGCCACCTGGTCATGGGCTTCGCGGCCGAGGGCGCGATCAGCGTCGACGAGCCCGGCATGATCGCCACCTCGTTCCCCGGCTTCGTGGAGATGATGCGCGGCCTGGGCGGCGATCTGGAGGCCGCGTGACGCGCCCTTTCATCATCGCGGTCGACGGCCCGGCGGCCTCTGGCAAGGGCACGATCGCCAGCGGCCTGGCCCAGGCCTACGACCTCCCCATGCTGGACACCGGCCTGCTCTATCGGGCGGTCGGCGTGCTGCTGGCCCGTCATGGCGGCGACTTCGACGATATGGAGGCCGCGGCCAGTGTCGCCCGCGAGCTGACGCCCGAAATGCTGACCGACCCGACTTTCCGCACCCGCGAGGCCGGGGAGGCGGCGAGCCGCGTGGCGATCCACCCGCCGGTGCGCGCGGCGCTGCGCCAACTCCAGCAGGTCTTCGCCCATCGCCCGGGCGGCGCGGTGATCGACGGACGAGACATCGGCACGGTGATCGCCCCCGACGCTCCGGCCAAGCTGTTCGTCACGGCCGCGCCGGAGGTCCGCGCCGAGCGCCGCTTCAAGCAGCTCCAGGCGCAGGGCGAGGACGTGACCTTCGAGGACATCCTCCACGACATCCGCAAACGCGACGCCCGCGACGGCGGCCGGGCGGACAGCCCGATGGTCCAGGCGGAGGACGCGGTCTTGCTGGATACGTCCCAAATGACTATAGACCAGGCCGCCGATGCGGCCCGCCGCATCGTCGAGGCGGCGCGCGCGCGCTGGGAGCAATATCCCGGCTAGCAAATCCAACCGCGCCTTTCCCTCGATCGCCGCGGGCAAATCCACCGGTGCGGGGTCTCCGCACCATCGGTCCAACCCTTAACCCGACACGGGGACTCCGTCCGACCCGCCCTGGCGCGTCGGTCCCGCGTCATTTGAAGACGAAAGTGCAATATGGCTGACGATATGAGCCTCAACCCCTCGCGGGACGATTTCGCCGCCCTGCTCGACCAATCGATGGGCGGGCGCGATTTCATGGAAGGCCAGGTTGTCCACGGTAAGGTCGTGGGCATCGAGAAGGACTTCGCGATCGTCGATGTGGGCCTCAAGACCGAGGGCCGCGTTTCGATCAAGGAATTCGGCGCTGGCGAGGACGGCAAGTCCCCGCTGAAGGTCGGCGACACCGTCGAGGTGTTCCTGGAGCGCGTCGAGAACGCTATGGGCGAAGCGGTGATCAGCCGCGACAAGGCCCGCCGCGAAGAGGCCTGGACGCGCCTGGAAGGCGTCTAGGAGAAGAACGAGCCCGTGATGGGTTCCATCGTCGGCCGCGTGAAGGGCGGCTTCACCGTCGACCTGGGCGGCGCCTCGGCCTTCCTGCCGGGTTCGCAGGTCGACATCCGCCCGGTGCGCGACGTCGGCCCGCTCATGGGCAAGGAACAGCCCTTCGCCATCCTCAAGATGGACCGTCCGCGCGGCAACATCGTCGTCTCGCGTCGCGCCATTCTCGAAGAAGCCCGCGCCGAACAGCGCACCGAGTTGGTCAGCCAGCTGCAGGAAGGCGAAATCCGCGAAGGCGTGGTCAAGAACATCACCGACTACGGTGCGTTCGTGGACCTCGGCGGCATCGATGGCCTGCTGCACGTCACCGACATGAGCTGGAAGCGCGTCAACCATCCGAGCCAGGTGCTCGCGGTCGGCGACACGGTGAAGGTCCAGATCGTCAAGATCAATCCGGACACCCAGCGCATCTCGCTCGGCATGAAGCAGCTCCAGTCCGACCCGTGGGACGGCGTGGAAGCCAAGTATCCTGTGGGCGCGAAGTTCACCGGCCGCATCACCAACATCACCGACTACGGCGCCTTCGTGGAGCTGGAGCCGGGCGTGGAAGGCCTGGTGCACGTGTCGGAAATGTCGTGGACCAAGAAGAACGTCCACCCCGGCAAGATCGTCTCGACCTCGCAGGAAGTCGATGTCGTGGTCCTGGACGTCGATCCGTCCAAGCGCCGCGTCTCGCTCGGCCTGAAGCAGGCGATGGACAATCCGTGGGACGCGTTCGTGGCGGCTCACCCGATCGGTTCGACCGTCGAGGGCGAAGTCAAGAACGCCACCGAGTTCGGCCTGTTCATCGGCCTGGAGAACGACATCGACGGCATGGTCCACCTGTCGGACCTGGACTGGAACGTCCCCGGCGAAGAAGCCATCGCCAAGTACCACAAGGGCGAGATCGTCAAGGCCCGCGTCCTGGACGTGGATGTCGAGAAGGAGCGTATCTCGCTCGGCATCAAGCAACTGGCGGGCGATCCGCTGCTGTCTCTTATACACATCTCCGAGCCCACGAGACTAGGCATGATCTCG
>CAMFIW010000587.1 GCA_945952355.1 uncultured Phenylobacterium sp.
AGCTATTGGCTCTGGGCTTGAAGGGTCATTTCGGAGTCTCCTGGCGGGCTTGGGGGCCGGCCGGAGCGCACGACAAAAAAACCCCGCGTCCTTTTCGGAGCGGGGTTCCGAGATCTTGCGATCCGGTCGGCGGTCTAGGACGCGCGCGATCTCCCCGGTCCGATGGACCCGGTAATCATCATAATCGCGGTCATGGTTTTGCAGACGGCCGTGGCGCGGCCGTTGGTTCGATCTGCGATGTCGTGGCGCTGCGCCATGTCGACGTCGGTTCCTGTTCTGCCCGCCCCGCTTAGCCCATTCGAGGCGCCAAGGCCAGCCTTTGCCGCCGGGAGGCGCTGGGCCTAGGAGGAGGCATGCATGAGCTCGCCGCCATCATTCTGACCGGAGGCGCCTCGCGCCGCATGGGCGCGGACAAGGCCGCCCTGGCTTGGGGCAGCCATCGGGCCGTCGACCTCTGCGCCGATCTGGCGCGGGCGGTCGGCGCCGCCCAGGTCGTCACCGCCGGGCGCGAGGACTTCGGCCTGCCGCACGCCGTCGACGCGGCGCCCCTGGGCGGACCGGTAGGCGGCGTCCGGGCGGGCCTGGCGCGGGTTCGGTCCGAGCGGGTGCTGGTTTTGGCGGTCGACGCGCCCACCGTGACGCCGCACGATCTTTCGCCGCTGCTGATCGCGCGAGCCCCGGGGGCGGCGTACGAGGGGCTGCCCTTGCCCATGGTTCTGACGGTCGCGGCCTTCCCGGCGGGGGCTCAGGACGGGTGGCCGCTGCGGCGCCTGGTCCAGGCGGCGGGCCTTGCCTGGCTTCCGCCGCCATCCCCCGAGGCGATGCTGCGCCTGCGCGGCGCCAACACCCCCGAAGAGCGCGACCGGCTCGCGCGCGGCTGATTTCCGAGCGCCGTTGAGGATTTCGTGACGCTCTCGTGCCTCCCTTGCGCTTCAGGCGGGCAAGGGGCTGAAGCGGTGGCGCAGAGCTATCTCGACTATGCGCGGCGCGGATCGAACGCGCCTTGGCGCTACGGTGTCGCTATCGCCTTCGCCTTCGTCGCCACCATCGTGGCGGGCCTGATCCTGATGCTCGGCCTCGAGGCGGCGCACCTCGTTCCGGCGGACCTGACGCAGCAGATGCTGCAGCCAGCCGAAAGCCCGACGGTCTTCTTCCTGTCCACCGGGATGATTTTCGGACTACTGACGCTGGGCTTCGCGCTCGCCGCGCGTTTCGTTCACCACAAGCGGGCCCTTGATCTCATCGGCGACTGGAGCTGGTCCAGCGTCGCGCGAGGTTTCGGAATCTGGCTGGTCGTCCTGGTCGTGTGCGCGCTGATCGACTTCGCGATCGCTCCCAAGGGCTTCTCCGTGTCCGCCTCCGCGGCCACTGGCCGCCTCGCCGTGGCTGCGCTCGCCGGGTTGGCGATCCAGACCTTCGCCGAGGAATTCCTGTTCCGGGGGTACGTGACCCAGGGGTTGCTGCTGGTGGTCAAGCGCCCGGCGCCGACCGCCCTCTTGAGCGGCCTTGCCTTCGGCGCCCTGCACATCCCGAATGGCGGTCCGCAGGCGGCCAGCGCCACGATCTTCGGCGTCGTGCTGGCCCTGATCGCGATCCGCACGCGCGGCATCGGCTTCACCTGGGGGCTCCACTTCGCGAACAACAGCTTCGCCGCGATCGTCCTCGTCTCCAGCGGCGACGCGTTCCGCGGCAGCCCCGGGCTGTTCAGCCAGGACACGCCCCACCTCCAGTGGTGGGACGCCGGCGCCGGCGCGGTGGCCCTGATTCTGCTGGGCCTGGCCATATTGCGTTGGCCTGCGATCGCCGCCGCCCGTGGGCGTGGCGTGGGCGGGACCTAGCCAGGGCGCGCCGCCGACTCCTCCGCCGGGTGAATCCGGGCGACGTGCGCTGGAGCGCCACGCTAGATTCGAGTTGGGCATTGGGGGGAGCGCGATGGCTGTCGATCGGCTGACCGTCAATCTGCACCTGGGTCGCCGTCTCGCCGAGATCCGCGAGGCGCGGGGGTGGGACAGGCAGCGATTAGGGTCCCTAGTCGGCGTCACCGCATCGGCGATCCTCGCCTACGAGTGCGGCGCCGACGAACTGAGCGCGCGAATGCTATGGGGGCTGGCGGCGAGGCTGGGCGTGCCGATCGACCGGTTCTACGACGGGCTGGCGTCCCGCTCCTGATTGCGCGACCTAGGGCAGCAGGCCGAGACCGAGCTTGGCGGTCATCAACGGAATGAGAATCGCCGCGCCGGCCAGGGCCGCGGCGTAGAGGCTGGCGACGACAGGGCGGCCATCCTTCAGGCTGTAGACCACCCCGGCGAGCAGCGGGCCGCTGATTGGCCCGAACACCAGAAACGGCGCGACGCGCTTCAATGCGGTCAATGCGATTCTCCGAGCCTAAAGTCTATACGTGCGTCCGTTAACCATTTGATCTTTCGGACCAAGCGATCAGAACGCACTTTGAAGGTCTGTGCAACAAGGAATGTGCCGATTTGGGGCATATCAAAGAATTCGCGCGAAGAATTCCGAGATCTTGTTAACCATAATACATTGTGGAGGGCGCGCGATGTCGGCGTGCGAACGGGGCCGCCGCCAGGGGTGAGCAGCCTGCAGCCCGGACCCCGGTGGGTGCGCGCTCCGATCGCCTTGCCTTGGCCGGGCGAATGGGCCAGCAAAGCGTCATGGGACAGGATCCGAGGCCCGCCGACTCGCCGCCCGCCGAACAAGGGACGATCGGTCCTGCTTCGGGCCTGAGACGGACGCGCGCCGGACGGACCCTGTCGGTCGTCATCCCGATGCACAACGAGGCCGAGGTGCTCGACCTTCTGTTTCCGCGGCTGGACGCGGCCCTAGGCGGCCTGGGCG
>CAMFIW010000588.1 GCA_945952355.1 uncultured Phenylobacterium sp.
GAGTTCGAGCATCGACCTCGACCACGCCCTGGCGCTGGAGTCGCTGACCTATTCCATGTTGCTGGCCTCGCGAGAATTCCGGGTCTGGCGCGCCGAACGCCCCAGGCGCCAGCGCGGGGAGGGGGACGAACGGGTCGTCATGTCCAAGGCCGGCGGCGTTCTGCGGATCGAGCTTGCGCGGCCAGGCGCGCGCAACGCCTTCGACGCCGCGATGCGCGACGCCCTGGTGGAGGCGCTGGAGTTCGCGCGTGACGACCCCGACCGCATGCCCGTCGAGCTTGCGGGCGCAGGCCCCGGCTTCAGCGCGGGCGGCGATCTCGACGAGTTCGGGAGCGCTACGGATCCGGCCGAGGCCCACTTGATCCGTACCCTGCAATCGCCCGCACGACTGATCGCAACGCTTGGAAATCGGATCACCGCGCGGTTGCACGGCGCCTGTATCGGCGCCGGGATCGAGGTCCCGGCCGCTGCGGCGCGGGTCACGGCGAGGCCCGGAACCACCTTCCGTCTGCCCGAAGTCGCCATGGGTCTGATTCCGGGCGCGGGCGGCACGGCCACTATCCCGCGGCGCATCGGCCGTGAGCGGGCGGCGTATATGGCCCTGTCGGGCGCCGAGATCGATCTCGACACCGCGCTCGCCTGGGGCCTGGTCGACGCCGTGGAGCCCGCGCCGTGAGCCCGCTCGCGCCGGTCTTCGCGCATCTTGGCCGCGACATCGCCGAACGCACGGGCCGGCTCGGCCGGCGGGTCGAGGTCGAATCCATGGGCGTGCTCGACCGCGACGGACATCTCGACCTGGCCGCGCCCGGCCGGGTTTCGCCCAATGGTTCATGCCGTCTGGTCCGCGCCGCGGACGGGTGGATCGCCGTCAACCTGCCGCGAGAAGACGACCGGGCCCTGGTCCCCGCCTGGCTCGAGCGGAGCGTCGAAGGCGATCCCTGGAGCGCGGTCGCCACCTTCGCGCGGGAGCGAGGCCGGGCCGAACTCCTGGGGCGGGCGATCCTTCTCAACCTGCCGGCCGCCTGTGTCGGTGAAGTGCGGGCGGGCGAACTCCAGCCGCCGCTCCGCGCCATGGGCGAACCGCGCCTGCCTGCGGGCCCGGTCAAGGTGCTGGACATGTCGGCGCTATGGGCCGGACCGCTATGCGGTGCGGTCCTGGCGGACATGGGCGCCCAAGTGACCCGGCTCGACAGCGTCGGCCGCCCCGATCCGAGCGCGGTCGCGACGCCGGAATTCTTTCGCCGCCTCAATGGCCTGAAGCCGGACCTTCAGCTCGACCTGAAACGCTCCGCGGACCGCTTGCGGCTTATCGAAGCCGCCCGGCGTGTCGACCTCCTGATCACCGCCGCCCGGCCCCGCGCACTGGCCGCCCTGGGCCTGGCGCCGGCCGACCTCTTCGCCGCCAACCCAGGGCTGGTCTGGGTGGCGATCACCGGCCACGGCTGGACGGGCGACGCGGCCGAGCGGGTGGCCTTCGGCGACGACGCGGCGGCGGCGGGGGGCCTTTTACGGTGGACCACGACCGGCGAGCCGAACTTTCTCGGCGACGCCCTGGCCGACCCCGTGACGGGCCTATGCGCCGCCGCCGCCGCGTTACGCGGGCTGGAGGCCGGCGGCGGCGTCCTGGTCGATGTCGCCCTGGCGCGGTGCGCCGCCGGCGCTGCGGCTCATCTAGGGCTGGAACGGGCGACATGACCGAACCCCTGGTGATCCGCAATGTCGAGATCGAGGGCCGCGTGGGTCTCGACGTCCTCGTCGAACAAGGCCGCATCGCCGCGATCGGCCCGCGACTCGGCGGAGCGCCGCGCGACCTCGACGGGCGAGGCGGGGCGCTTATCCCGGGTCTGGTCGACCACCACATCCACTTGCTGGGTCTCGCCGCCCACGCGGACTCGGTCGTGCTGGATGGCGCGCGGAGCGCTGACGAGGTCGCTTCGCGCATCGCCGCCGGCCTCGCGGAGCGTCCGCGGGGCGCGTGGCTGCGCGCGTCCGGCTATCACGAGACTATGGCCGGCGACCTGTCACGCGACGACCTCGACGCCCTCGCGCCGAACCACCGCCTGCGCATCCAGCACCAGACCGGCGGTCTCTGGATTCTCAACGGCGCGGCCCTGGCCAGCGTCTGTGGGGCCAACGACCCGCCGGGGGTCGAGCGCGACGCCTCCGGCCGTCCGACCGGCCGCGTCTGGCGGGAGGATGCGTGGCTTCGCGCACGGCTGGGCGCCGCGCCCCCGCCGCTCGCACCCGTTGGCGCAAGGCTCGCGGCCTTGGGCGTCACCGCGGTCACTGACGCCAGCGTCACCACCGACGCTTCCGGCGCGGCTCTCCTAGCCGAGGCGCGACGGGCCGGCGAACTGCCCGTTCGCCTGACCCTGATGAGCGGCGGCGACCTTCGGCGCCCCGCCGACGCAGCGTTCGAGGTCGGGCCGGTGAAGATCTTGCTCGACGACCACGCGCTTCCGGATTTCGACGAAATGCTGGCCCGTGTCGCCAATGCGCGCGCCTGGGGCCGGGCTGTCGCCGTCCATTGCGTCACCGCCGGCGAACTCGCCCTCACGCTCGCCGCCTTCGAGACCGCCGGCGCGCGGCCGGGGGACCGGATCGAGCACGGCAGCGTGATTCCCGCCGACGCGATAGGCCAGATCCTCGCCCTGGGCCTCACCGTGGTGACGCAGCCAGCCTTCATCCGCGAACGTGGCGACCGCTACGCCGCCGAAGTCGCTCTGCGCGACCTGGACGATCTCTATCGCTGCGCCAGCCTGCTCGCGGCCGGGGCGCCTGTGGCCGCCAGCTCGGACGCGCCCTATGCCTCGCCCGACCCCTGGCTCGGCATGGCGGCCGCCATGGATCGC
>CAMFIW010000589.1 GCA_945952355.1 uncultured Phenylobacterium sp.
GTTCAGGTCCGAGCCGCCGAGATAGCGGTAGGTCAGGTCGACGTTCAGGCGATCGGTCGCCTTCCAGGCCAGGCCGGCGATCAGTTGCCAGGCGAAGCCCGTGTCGCTGTCGTCGATGGTCAGGTTCTGGATCGCCGGGTTGGTCGCGCTGACCGTGCCGGTGACAGTTGAGAACTGGCCGACGACCGTGTCGGCCTTCAGATGGTTGATGCCGATGCCGGCGCCCACGAAGGGGTTGATCGCCGAGCCGGGCATGAAGTCGTAGAGGACGTTCCCCATCAGGGTCCAGACCTGCATGCTGCCAGTGGGCGAGCCGCAGTTCGGGGAGGCCGCCGTGCGGGTCACGCCGGGGGCGCAGAGGCCGACGATCGGGTTGGTCGTGGTGGAGCCGCGGATCGAGTCGACGTCGCCGGCGCGATAGCCGCCTTCGAGTTCGACGCGCCAGTGCGGGTTCAGTTGGTAGCCGAGGCGGGCGAAGCCGGCCCAGTCTTCCTTCTGGTTGAAGTTCCAGACGTAGGGCTTGCCCGACGCCGAGTTGTTGGTCGACTTGGATTCGAAGCTGTCCGGCCAGTGGTAGCCGAGGTCCAGCGCGCCGTACCAACCGGCGTCTTGCGCCGCGGCCGCGCCGGCGACGCTCACAGCAGCCAAGGCGGCCCCTGCCAGGAGTTTGAATTTCATATTCAGAGCCCTCTCTTGCCCTCTGCTGCGGCCTTATGACCCAGCACGCTTATATCAAGGCCCGGGCGACGCGAAAGTGTCGCTAAGGCAACACCCCACCCCATTTTCCCTTGGCCTCTCAAACCAACTACCAGGACGCTACACAATATTCGGCCCCGCAATCAACTTCGGGGAGTGGGCTTTCGCCCCGCGAACGACGAACGAACCGCTCCTGGCCGGCAGTGTTCGTCCTGGGCCTCGCCCCGTAAGCCTGACGCCGCGCGAAGCCGCGAGCCGCAGGTCTTTCGAGAGCTACCGCCAAGGTTGAGGTTTCTATCCGCCGGATCGATGAACGCCGGCTGAACGCGGGACGCTTTTCGGCTGCCTCCGCTGGTTCCGCCGATACGCGCTTCACAACCGCCCCCTTGGCGAAAATCCCGCCCGGACCGGGCGTTTCGAGAGCGGGAACGCAACGGTCACGCTGGGGTTCCGGGCGGAGCCGCGGCCATGCGATTCGCCCCGGGAACGTGACATTTTGGCCGCAGTCGCGGCGACCAAATCTTCAGGTGGCGGAGTTTCGGCGGAATCGCCGCGCCCGGCCGCCGAGGGCCTCGGGACGGTTCAGCGCCTTGCGGAACTCGTCGCGCCGCTCGTGGATCGAGGCGATGATCAGACCCATCGGCACGCCGATCTCCACCAGCACGGCCTCGGAGAGCTGCAGGCTCGCCTCGACCGTCTCCGGGACGGCGTCGGTGGCGCCCAGCTCGTAGAGCCGCTGCGCCTGGCGTGCGTCGCGGGCGCGGGCGACGATAGTCAGGTCGGGGCGCATCTGGCGTGCGGTCGCCACGATGGTCTCCACCCCGTCGGGCGCATCCATCGTCACCACCAGGGCCGGCGCGGTCTCCAGCCCGCAGCGCTTCAGGAACTCCGGGCGCGCCGCATCGCCGTAATAGATCCGCTCGCCCGCGCGGCGCGCCGTCTCCACCAGGCGCGGGTCCCGCTCGGCGGCCACCCAGGGGATTTGGTGGCGGGTCAGCATGTCGCCCACCAGCCGCCCGACCCGGCCATAGCCCACCACCAGAACCTGCGGTTCCGCCGACTCCACGGGGATCTCCGGCGCGACGGCCAGGTCCTCGCCCACGGTCCGCCGGCCCCCGACCTTCATGGCGGTCGAGGCCAGGAACGGGATGCACATCATCGAGACGGTGGAGGAGACCAGCACCATTTGGCCGAACTCCGGCGCGACGACCTTGTCGCCCATCGCCGCCTGAAGGATCACGAACGCGAATTCGCCACCGCCGGCGAGCAGCAGCGCCGCCTCCGCCGACGCCCGCCAGGGCAGCTTGAACGCCCGGCCGAGCAGGAAGACCACCGACGCGTTCAAGGTGATCAGACCGACCGTGATCCCGAGCACCATCATCGGCCGCGCCAGCAGGAGCGACAGGTCCAGGCCGATCCCGACCGACAGGAAGAACAGCCCGAGCAGCAGGCCCTTGAACGGCTCGATGGTGACCTCGACCTCGTGCCGGTATTCGGTCTCCGCCAGCAGCAGGCCGGCGATGAAGGCGCCCAGGGCCATCGACAGCCCCGCCACCGCGCTGACCAGCCCGGCCCCGATGACAACCAGCAGACAGGCGGCCATGAACAGTTCTTCGCTCTTGGCGCGCGCCACCGACTTCAGCATGGGTCGCAGAAGCAGCCGGCCGAACGCCACCAGCGCCGCCACGGCGAGCACGGAGGGGGCGAAGGCCATCAGCAGGTTGGGCGACAGGGCTTGCTCTCCGCCCCGGCCCAGCAGCGATAGGGTGATCAGGATCGGCGCCACGGCCAGGTCCTGGAACAGCAGCACCGAGAAGGTCGCGCGCCCGGCCAGCGAATGTTGTCGCTTCTGTTCGGCGAGGATCGGCATCACCACAGCCGTGGACGACAGGGCCAGGGCCGCGCCGATCGCCGCGGCCGCCTGGGGCGGCTGGCCCATCAACATGGCCGCACCGGCGATGACGGCGATGCAGAGGGCGACCTGCAGGGCGCCCAGTCCGAACACGTAGCGCCGCATCAGCCGCAGGCGCTCCCACGACAGTTCCAGCCCGATCATGAACAGGAGGAAGACCACCCCGAACTCGGCCAGTTGGGCCACTTCCTCGGGATTGGCGATGGTGAAGTAGCCGAACCAGGGGATTTCATGGGTGAAGGG
>CAMFIW010000590.1 GCA_945952355.1 uncultured Phenylobacterium sp.
TCTACACACTGCATATCGTCGGCAGCGTCAGATGTGTATAAGAGACAGGACCCTGGACGGCCACCCGCACGCCACCGACGTGGTGGCGCACATCCAGCACGCGCTCGAGGTCTGCGGCGAGGACCATGTCGGCATCGGCACCGACGGCGGCATCACCGGGGTCGACGACCTGGAGGTCTACAAGGCCGCGCTCGCCAAGGAGATCGCCGAGCGGCGCGCGGCGGGCATCAGCGCGTCGGGTGAGCGGCCGGACACCTATCCCTTCGTGGTCGACCTGCGGGGGCCGGACCAGTTCCGCAAGCTCGCCGAACTGCTGGCGGCCAAGGGGATCAAGCCGCGGGTGATCGACAAGATCCTCGGCCGCAACTTCGTCAGCTACGCCCGGACGATCTGGGGGTAGGGCCACTGTGGGGCGCCTCGCAGGCCTCCCGCCGTCGCGCGGCGTCTCGGTGATCATCCTGGCCAAGGCCGCGCCCTGAGCCCACGTCGTCCTTGCGTTTGAATTCGCCGCCGCGACTATCGGCGCCGAAGACTCATGCGGGGGCGGACATGCGTGGATGGATCCTGGGGCTGGCGCTGTCGGCGGCGATGGCGGGCGGGGCGAGCGCGGCCGACCTGCTGATCCATGGCGGGCCGATCTATACCGGCGTGGAGGCCAGGCCGAAGGTCGAGGCCCTGGTGGTCAAGGACGGCAAGGTCGCGTTCTCCGGGTCGCTGGCGCAGGCGCGCAAGGCCGCGCCCAAGGCGCAGGACGTCGACCTGAAGGGCGCGGCGGCCTTCCCGGGCTTCGTCGACAGCCACGCCCACCTGATGGGCATCGGTTTCCGCGAGCTGACCCTGAACCTCGAAGGCGTCGGCTCGGTGCCGGAACTGCAGGCCAAGCTGAAGGCGTGGGCGGAGGCCCATCCGAACCAGACGGTGATCGACGGGCGCGGCTGGATCGAGACCCACTGGCCGGAGAAGCGCTTCCCGACCAAGGCCGATCTCGATGCGGTGGTCGCCGACCGGCCGGTGGTTCTGACCCGCGCCGACGGCCACGCGCTGGTGGCCAATTCCAGGATGCTGGCCTTGGCGGGGGTGACCAAGGACACCGCCGACCCGGCCGGCGGCCAGATCCTGCGCGACGCGGGCGGCGAGCCGGCCGGCATGCTGGTCGACAACGCCAAGGCCCTTGTCACCGCCAAGATGCCGAAGCCGAGCCCCGAGCAGATGAAGGAGGCCGCCCAGGTCGCCGTGAAGCTCTATGCCTCGCGCGGCTGGACCGGCCTGCACAGCATGAGCGTGGGCGCCGCCGACGTGCCGATCCTGACGGCGCTGGCGGCCAACAACCAGCTTCCGATCCGGGTGGACAACTTCCTCGATCTCGACGCGGCCGGTGGCCTGCTGGCCAAGGGTCCGTCCGCCGATCCGACCGGACTGGTGCGCACCGACGGGGTGAAGCTCTACATGGACGGCGCGCTGGGTTCGCGCGGCGCGGCCTTGCTGCAGCCCTATAGCGACGCGCCGGGCGACGGGCTGATCCTGACCCCGCCGGCGGTGATCTCCGACACCCTGGCCAAGGCGCGAAGGGTCCACGCCCAGATCGCCATCCACGCCATCGGCGACCGCGGCAACCGCATGGTGCTGGACCTCTACGAGAAGGCCTTCGCCGACGATCCGGCCGGGCTGGGCAAGGCGCGCTTCCGCATCGAACACGCCCAGATCATCTCGGAGGCGGACAAGCCGCGCTTCGCCAAGCTTGGAGTCATCGCCTCGATGCAGCCCTCGCACGCGATCGGCGACCTCTATTTCGCGCCCGCGCGGCTGGGCGAGGCGAGGCTGAAGGAAGGCTATGCCTGGCGCGACCTCTGGGTATCCGGCGCGCACATGGCCGGCGGCACGGACGCGCCGGTGGAGAAGGGCGACCCGCTGGTGGAGTTCTATGCGGCGACCTACCGCCACGCGCTGAACGGCTTCGCCGGCGGCGACTGGGGGCTGGACGAGGTGCTGACCCGCCCGCAGGCGCTCAGCCTGTTCACCAAGGGCGCGGCCTATGCGGTGTTCCGCGAGAAAGACCTGGGCGACCTCGAGGTGGGCAAGGCCGCCGACATCAGCGTTTTCTCCGCCGACCTGATGAGCGTCCCCTTCGCCGAAATCCCCAAGGCTCACGCGGTGATGACCATCGTGGGCGGCCGGATCGTCTACGACGCGCGGTGATCACTCGCCGGGCTTGTACACCCGCTCGGTGTGGCCCTTGAGTTGGTCGGGATAGTAGTAGACCTCGCGCAGGTTCCCGGTCGCGTAACGCTCGGCCTGGTCGTTGAAGTGCTTGGACTTCGGGTCGCCGCTCTCGCCGCCGGCGGTGACGGCGTACGCCTTCACGCGCGGGCCGAACTCGACCACCGCGACGAAGCTGTTGCCGCTGGTTCCGTAGTAGCGCCTGGTCCCTGGATAGCGCTTGGCGCCGAACGAGGCGAGCGAGCCCCATTGCGCCGAGGTGAAGGCCACGGGCGTGCAGGCGCCGTCGTCCTTGAAGGTCTGGACGATGGCGGCGTCGTTGCGCTGGAAGCAGTTGATCCGGCTCCAGGGCGTGCGCCAGTCGCCGAAGTCGGCGGCCAGGCGATCGGAGGCTGCGGCCAGAGCCTTCAGCTTCTGCTCGGCGGTCGCGCGCGTGGCCATGTACTCGTAGATGTTGACGTTCTGGCGCTTGGCCTCGGCGGCGACGTCGGCCCAGAGCGCCTCGCCCCAGAACACCGCCAGCGAGGTCGCGGTGGAGTCCTTGGACCAGCGATAGTCCCAGTGGCGCAGCAGGTCGACCTGCTCGGCCAGTTTCACCTTCAGGGGATCGGCGCCCGGCGTCATGTCG
>CAMFIW010000591.1 GCA_945952355.1 uncultured Phenylobacterium sp.
GGCCGATCCGGCTCATGCGCGGCTGGAGGAGGTGCTGGTCGACCTGCTGGCCCAGGGCGAGACGGCGCCCTTGGTCCTGCCCCTGCCGGAGGACCCGCGCGCCCGTCGCTTCGCCGAGCGCCTGCTGGAGGATCCCGGCTCGACGGCCCCGCTGGCCGACCTGGCGGCCGGCGTGGGGGCCAGCTTCCGCACGCTGCAGCGGCTGTTCGTAGCGGAGACGGGCGTCACCCTGGAGGCGTGGCGCGGTCGGGTGCGGATGCAGCAGGCGGTGGTTTCGTTGAGCGCCGGCGAGTCCGTGACCCGCGCCGCTCTCGACGCCGGCTACAGCGGCGCCAGCGCCTTTATCGCCGCCTTCAAGCGGACCTTCGGGACGACGCCGGCGCGCTACCGGCCCTCCTAGGTCTTGGCGGCCGCCTGACTGAGCTCGCGCGCCTTGGCGAGGCGCTTGACGCCCTCGTCCAGGGTGGCGTCATTCTTCGAGAGGCACAGGCGCAGGATCGTGGTCACAGGCGCCTCCTCATAGAAGGCCGAGACCGGGATCGCGGCGACGCCGGCCTCCTTGACCGCGCGCAGGGCGAAGGCGCGGTCCGGCTCCGTCACGCCCGAGGCCGGCAGGTCGACGTTCAGGAAATAGGTTCCCTGGCTCATCAGGACCGCGAAGCCTTCGCGGGTCAGGCCCTCGGCGAGGCGGTCGCGCGAGCGCTGCATCTGAGCCGGCATGGTGCTGAACCAGCCGCCGGGCGCATCGAGGCCGAAGGCCACCGCCACCTGGAGGTTCGGCGGGGTGGTGAAGGTCAGGAACTGGTGGGCGCGGGCGAGGCCGTGGGTCAGGACCGGCGCGGCGCAGAGGCAGCCCACCTTCCAGCCGGTCAGGCCGAACATCTTGCCGGCCGAACCGATCTTCACCGTGCGCTCGCGCATGCCCGGCAGGCCGATCATCGGCGTATGGACCGCGCCGTCGAAGATCACCTGCTCCCAGACCTCGTCACAGATGCAGACCGCATCGTGGGCCACACAGATCTCGGCCAGCAACTCCAGGTCCTCGCGCGGCAGCACCGTCCCTGTCGGATTGATCGGATTGTTCAACACCACGGCGCGGGTCTTTGGGCCGAACGCCTTTTCCAGCATGGCCCGGTCGAAGCGCCAGTGCGGCGGCTCCAGCCGCACCAGCTTGGGCACGCCGCCCGCCCGGCGGATCAGCGGCGGATAGGCGTCGTAGAAGGGTTGGAAAACCAGCACCTCGTCGCCTGGCTTCACCAGGGCCAGGAAGGCGGCGGCCAGGGCCTCGGTCGCGCCGGAGGTGACGGTGACCTCGGCTTGCCAGTCGAGGTCGAGCCCCTGAGTTCGCCCGTAATGTCCGGCCACGGCCTGGCGCAGCTCCGGCAGGCCGGCCATGGGCGGATACTGGTTGTAGCCGTTCAGCACCGCGTCGGCGGCCTTGGCGCGGATCGCCTCCGGCCCCGGATCGTCCGGGAAGCCCTGGCCCAGGTTCACGGCCCCGTGCGCACGTGCGAGCCCGCTCATCTCCTCGAACACGGTGGTCGGCATGTCGGCGAAGACGGGATGGACCATGGGAGCTCCTCGGCGTCCGCCTGAGCTAGCACAGCCCGCGTGCAAAAAAAGCGGGCGGCGCCCGAAGCCGGGTCGCCGCCCTATCCCCAGATGCTCGTTGGGGAGGAGGCCGCCACGGGAAAGGTCATGGCGGCGGGACTGATCAGAACTTGTGGGTGAGCGCGGCCCCCCAGGTGCGCGTCTGGCCCGGGAAGCGGACCACCACGTTGGCGTTCGAGCTGACGGCGCTCCAGTAGTAGCGGTCGGTGAGGTTGCGGCCCCACAGCGACAGCTCCCAACGGTCGTCCAGGGAATGAACCCCGATGCTTGCGTTCAGCAGGCCGTAGGCCGGCAGGGCGAACAGCGGGTTGCCCTCCAGGTCGGAGTGCGAGCTCGACTGGTAGCGCTCGTTGACCGCCAGTTGCATGCCGAGATTTTCGGTGAGCGGGCGGTTGTAGAGCACCGTCAGGCTGCCCTGGAACTTCGGGCTGTAGAGGAAGGGCGCGCCGTCGAAGCTCTGCGACTTGCCGGCCGCGTTGATGCCCACATAGCCGTCCACCTCGGTGTGCAGGGCGGCGCCCGCCGCGATCACCGTCAGGTTCGGGGTGGCGCGCCAGGTGACGTCTCCGTCCAGACCGTAGGCCTTGGACTTCGGCACGTTGTTGAGGCGGGCCAGCGCCGTATAGATCGGGTCGGCGAAATAGACGCTGAGCTGCTTGTCCTTGTAGTCGTAGTAGAAGGCCGAGAGGTTGGCCTGGACCCGGCGGTCGAACAGCGCCGCCTTGATCCCCGTCTCATAGGCCAGCAGCAGCTCCTGGCGGGCCGGCGCGTCCTGGGTGGAGATATTGGCGGCGTTGATCGGGGTCGCCCCCGCCTTGGCGCCCCGCGACACCGAGCCGTAGAGCAGCAGGTTGTCGGTGGGGGTCCAGTTCAGCGCGACGCGCCAGGCGACATTGTCCTCGTCGAGCTTCGAGGTGACCAGGCCGAAGCTCTTCTTGGCCGGGTCGAAGGTGACGCAGTCGCCCTGGTTGATCGTGCCGACGAGACCGTAGGCGGCGAAGAACAGGGCCCGGTTCGTCGTGTTGACGTTGGCCAGCATGTTGCCGTTGAAGTCGCGCGAGCAGCCGGCGAAGTCCTGCTTGTCCTGGGTGTAGCGGATGCCGGTGGTGAGCTTTAGCGTGTCGGCCAGCTTCCAGTCGGCGTTGGCGAAGACGCTGGCCGTGGTCGTCTTGATGTTGCCGACGTCGCGATAGGTGCGGAAGGTCTGGGTGGCCTGGGCCGGGGTGTAGCGC
>CAMFIW010000592.1 GCA_945952355.1 uncultured Phenylobacterium sp.
GGTCCCATCCGGTCCGTGGCGCAGTCTCGCCGGCCTTCTTCATTCCTGTCGCCGAGGAATGCGGCCTGATCGACATGATCGGCGAGTTCACCTTGCGCCAGGCCTTTAGCGACAGCCTTCGCTGGCCGCATCTGACCATGGCGGTCAATGTTTCCGCGGCCCAGGTTCGAGACGCCGGCTTGCCGGGTCGCCTGGCGACGATCCTGCGCGAGACCGGCGCTTCGGCCTCCCAGATCGAATTGGAGATCACGGAGGGGGTCCTGCTGGCCGACGACGAGACGACCCATGCGACGCTCGAGAGGTTGCGTGACATGGGCTTCAGCCTCGCGCTCGACGACTTCGGCACGGGCTATTCGAGTCTGGCCTACCTGCGGCGCTATCCAGTGGACAAGATCAAGATCGACCGGTCCTTCCTGGTGAACTTGGGAACCGACGAGGAGGCCGGGGCCGTGGTCGGCGCGATCGTCAAGCTCGCCAAGGCGTTGAACCTCAAGGTGATCGCAGAAGGCGTTGAAACCGATGTGCAGCGCGAGGGTCTGCGTCGCGCCGGCTGCCGGCATATCCAGGGCTTCCTCTTTTCCAGGCCCATTTCCGCCGACGCGGTCGGCGCGCTGTTGGATCGCCCTACCGTGAGGCGGGCCGCTTGAACCCGCGCGCGAGGACCTGCATGGGTTGATCGTGCGGGCGGTATGTGATCCGCCGCGCGAGTCGTTCATTTCGCAGGAGAATCCGGCTCGCGAATTGGGCGTAGGCGGTTTGATCGAGGGGCGGACGGCCCTAGGGTCAGCCCATGCCGTCGATTCTCGACCCAGCTAATCGTCGCCCCCCTCGCCGACGCGGCCGCATGGACCCGCTCGTGGGCGAGATCTGCGAAGCGCTGCTGCGATTCGGCGGCAGCGCGCCGCGCGATCAGGTGCTGGAGTGCCTGGGCGAGAACCGCTCCGGCCGGGTCGATCTGCGCCTGCGCGCGAGGGCGATCGCGGTGTTCGACGCGCATTCGGAAATCGACGCCGATCCCCGGGCCCGGCCGCTGTTCCGCGAGCCGTTCGGCCCGGGACGACGCCTTTGGGGCCTTACCGCCGAAGCCGAGGCGTTCCTCCGCGCCGGCGCCGCCCAACGCGCTCGCTTGCGCGGGATCCGGCTCGACTCCTGAAGACCTTCCCGGGTGTCATCCCGTTTTCCGTTCAGCGGATGATAGGGACCGATAGGCGACAATCCATTCTGGGCGCCCGCGCGCGCCTGGGTCGCGGACAAGCGCTGACGCGATTTCCCGGACGTCGCCTGACGATCACGCCGCGGCTGGGTCGAATCCCAGGCGATTGAGCTGCCGCATCAGTCGTTTCAGGGACAGGTAGTTCGCCCTCATCACCCGCGCGATTTCCGGTCGCTGAAGGGCGTCGGGCGCGGCCACGAGGCCGCCGCGCTCGCGGCGCAGATAGCCGGCCGCGATCAGGCTCTTGACCTTGCGCCGCACCGTCTCAGCGGGAATTCGCAACGACGCCGCCAGCGCGCCGCCGCTGATCGGTCGGCAGGCGGCGCCGGGCGCCAGCAGGCAGTTGGCGCGCACCACGGCCAGGAACACCAGGCCCATGGTCAGGTCGCCGTCGAGGGTCAGGTTCACCCCCTCGGCCGCGCGCAACAGATAGTCCGTGGCCAATCGGCCCGCCACGAGGTGGCGCGCATCTTCCGGTTCGCTCAAGGCCGACCCCCCCGATCGCCCTCGATCCCGATGGTCCGCCCGAGCGCCTGAACAGCCAAAGGCGGACCGGCTGGGGGCCGGTCCGCCTCGACGCTCGAAAGCGGGCGGGATCGGTCTAGACGCGCACGCCGGTCAGCGGCGCGGAGCCGAAGGCGCCGAGCTTCACATTGCCGGACATCGAGTCGCCGCTCACCGTGGCGGTGAATTCCAGCGTCATCGGCATCGGTTGCTGGATCGCAGCCGACCAGGTCAGGGTGTCGCCGTTGACCTTGCCCTCGACGCTCTGTTCGCCCATCCGGCCCTTGGTGGTGCCGGTGAAGGTGTCGCCATTGGTCGTGATCGAGGCCTCGACCTCTTGCGCGCCCATCGGCGAATTGATGGTGATCTTCCAGTTGCCGTCCGCGGACATGTGTCCCTCCCTGATGGAGGCGGCACCTAATCAAGCGAAGGCCGCCCGCGCAAGGGGTGACGCAGGTGTCATCTTTTTGAATTGTCAAATTTCAGACGTCCTCGCCGAACTGGAACGCGGCCCCTCGCAGGGCGACGACCATCTGCACGACGCGCGAATAGAATTCGTTGGAGCCGTCCATCATGTCGGGTCGGCGGAACACCGCGGTCGGCACGACCAGCCCGCCGGGCAGGCGTTCGGCCATCCCAGCCTCGACCAGCTGGTCGACATAGCGGGCGACGATGTCGCCGGGAATGCCGAGCTGGGCCGCCAGGACGGGCTGCGGCACTGGAAGGCGCTGGCTGTCCGGCGGAATGTCGTGCAGCGCCGCGTAGCGGCCGCTGGCCACCAGGTGACGGGTGTTGGACGACCAGATCCCGGTGAAGACCAGCAGCTGGATCATGTCGCCGCCGTTCAGGCGTGCGAGCGAGGCCAGGCCTTCGAGGATTTCGCGCGACATGATCCGCACGATCGCGCGGCGGTTGTCTTGCGGTTCGGGACGCTTCGCCGGCTGGGTCATTGGGGGTACGCCACGCAGACTGGAACTACTCGCCAGTCTGCGCCCGGTTGGTGGCGAACCGGTAAACGCCGGGCGGCTCCTACTCGGCCGCCTGCAACTTCTCCGCGCGGGCCTTGTCCAGCTCCGCAGCCTTGGCTTCGACCAGCTCGACGATGTGTTCGACCATCT
>CAMFIW010000593.1 GCA_945952355.1 uncultured Phenylobacterium sp.
GGCCGCGGCCGTTCAGGGTGGCGGCGACGAGGATGTTGGTCAGCATGACCATCGACGCCGACAGGACGAGCGCCAGCGCCGTGGAGATGAGGCAGAGCGCGCCCTGGGTCGCGTTGGCCGGTCCCTTCCAGGCCCAGTCGGAGAGGCCGATCAGCGGCAGGAAGGCCGCGGCGAAGGCCGCCATCATCAGCGCGCGCGGGATGGCGCGGGCGAGCATCCAGCCGAGCGCGCGGACGTACCAGAGGGCGTAGGCGTCGATCGGGCGCAGGCGGTCGTAGGCGACGCCACCGGTGCGGACACTGGCGACGATGTCGGGATCAGGCGCCCAGGGCAGCAGGGCAAGCAGCGCCTGGGCGAGCCAGGTGTCGGTGATGGTCTGGCTGAGCGTGATCGGGGCCGCGCCGGCGCCGCTCGCGTAGAAGGCGGCGTAGACCATCGACTTGACCCCGCCGAACCAGGCCTGGGTGACGAAGCCCGCGAAGGCGGCGGCGCGATACTGCAGCACCAGCAGGAAGCGCGCGGAGAAGGCCGACAGATAGGGGCGGGCGAAGTCCATGCCTCACGCCTCGGCCGCGCCGTGCAGATCGTAGAAGCGGGCGATCACCTCTTCGATGGCCGGCTGTTCGACATGGATGTCCTCGACGGCGTGGCCGGCGGTGATGGCGGCGATCAGGGCCGGGGCGCCGATGGTGCGCGGATCGAAGGCGAGCTCCAGGGATCGCCCCTCGCGGGACCGAACTGTGACGCCGGGCAGGGCGAGATCGGGCGCGTCGCCGGCGAAGTCGACGAACAGCCGCCGCTCGGCCAGGACGTTGGCGCGCAGGGCCTCGAAAGGGCTATCGGCGAGGACCCGGCCATGACCGATGACGATCACCCGCTCGGCCAAGGCCTCGATGTCGTGCATGTCGTGGGTGGTCAGGAGGACGGTGACGCCGGTCTCGCGGTTCAGCCGCTTCACGAACTCGCGGACGGCCAGCTTGGAGGGCGCGTCAAGGCCGATGGTCGGCTCGTCGAGGAAGAGGATCGCCGGCTCGTGCAGCATGGCCGCGGCGATCTCGGCGCGCATCCGCTGGCCGAGCGAGAGCTGGCGGACCGGCTGGTCGAGCAGCTTCTCCAGGCGGAGCATGGCGACCAGCTCGTCGCGGGTCTTGCGGTAGCGGGCCGGGTCGACGCGGTAGATGTCGCGCAGCAGGTCGAAGCCGTCGGCGACCGGCAGGTCCCACCAGAGCTGGGTGCGCTGGCCGAAGACCACGCCGATGCGGGCCACGTGGCGGACGCGATCGCGCCAGGGGACCAGGCCGTCGACCTCCACGACCCCGCCATCCGGCCGCAGGATGCCGGAGAGGATCTTGATGGTGGTCGACTTGCCGGCGCCGTTCGGGCCGATGAAGCCCAGCAGTTCGCCGCGTTCCAGGCTGAAGGACACGCCCTGCAAGGCGTCGACCGTGCGCCATCGAGGACGCACGAGTCCGCGCAACGCCCCCAGCACACCGGGGTCGCGTTCGGCCACGCGATAGGTCTTGGCCAGGTCCTGAACCAGGATCTGGGGCATGGGAACGCCGCTGCGATGTCAAAGAGGAGGGCGGACCCTAGGAGGGCGCAGCGGCGCGGTCAATGCTCGCGCTTCAGCCCTCGAGGGTGGCGTCTAGGGTGATCTCGGCGTTGAGGAGGCGGGAGACCGGGCAGTTCTTCTCCGCGACCCCGGCCAGCTCGTCGAACTTGGCCTTGTCGAGGCCGGGCGCCCTGGCGCGGAGGGTGAGCGCCGAACGCTCGATCTTGAAGCCGCCGTCGGTCTGGACCAGCGAGACGGCGGCCTCGGTCTTGAGCTCCTCGGGCGTGAAGCCGGCGGTCTGGAGCTGGAAGGCGAGCGCCATGGTGAAGCAGCCGGCGTGGGCCGCGGCGATCAGCTCTTCCGGGTTCGTGCCGGGCTCGGACTCGAAGCGGGTCTTGTAGGAGTAGGGGGTCTGGGACAGGACCCCGGAGTCGGTGGTCAGGTCGCCGGTTCCATCTCGGCCGGTCCCGCGCCAGACGGCGTGCGCTTTGCGGATCATCGTTCCTGCTCCTTCGTGGGTGGAAGGGCAGTCTAGCGCGGGGCGCGCGCTAGGCGCGAGCCGGGGCGCGGCCGTTCATCTCGTCGCCGGCGTCCTTGGGCAGGCGGACGTAGAAGGCCAGCGAGATGAAGGTGATCGCGCCGATGACCATGAAGGCGGGCGAGATGGTGGCCGGCGTCATGCGGTGCTGGCCCTGCATCACCATGAAGAGGTGCAGCAGCATGGCGGCCAGGCCAATGCCGATGGACTGGGTGAGCTGCTGGGCCATGGAGGACATGGTCGAGGCGCGGCTCATCTGGCCCTGGTCGACATCGGCATAGGCCAGGCCGTTCAGGCTGGTGAACTGCAGCGAGCGGAAGAAGCCGCCGACCAGCAGGATGGCCATGATCACCACGTGCGGCGTCTCCGGCTTGAAGAGGCCGTAGGCGATGAAGGTGACGCCGGTGATCACCGCGTTGATCGTCAGCACCGTGCGGAAGCCGAAGCGGCGCAGGATGGGTGGGGCGGTGGTCTTCATGATCAGGGCGCCCGCGGCGCTCATGAAGGTGAGCAGGCCCGCCTGGAACGGGCTCATGCCGAAACCGATCTGCAGGAGCATGGCCAGCATGAAAGGCGTCGCGCCCATGGCCAGGCGCATGAAGCCGCCGCCGACCACCGACGCCGTGAAGGTCTGGATGCGGAAGAGGCTGAGGTCGAGGATCGCGCCGGGATTGTCGGTGGCGTAGCGCCAGTAGACGCCGAGCGCGCCCAGGCCCACGGCGAACAGGGCGGCCACGGCC
>CAMFIW010000594.1 GCA_945952355.1 uncultured Phenylobacterium sp.
GATGATCACGAAGCCGATCGAGACTTCGTAGGAGACCATCTGAGTCGCGGAGCGCAGGCTGCCGAGGAAGGGGTACTTCGAGTTCGAGGCCCAGCCGCCCATGATGATGCCGTAGACGCCCAGCGAGCTGATCGCGAACAGGTACAACACGCCCACATTGACGTTGGACACCACCCAGCCCGGCGCGAACGGGATCACCGCCCAGCCGACGAAGGCCAGCGCGAAAGTGAGCACCGGGGCCAGCAGGAAGACGAACTTGTCGGCCCCGTCGGGGATCACGACTTCCTTCAGCACGAACTTCAGAAGGTCGGCGAAGGCCTGCAGCCAGCCCCAGGGGCCGACCATGTTCGGACCCTTGCGCATCTGGACGCCGGCCCAGATCTTCCGGTCGGCGACGATCAGCACGGCCAGCAGCAGCAGCAGCGGCACCAGGACCAGCAGGATCTGGCCCAGGGTGATCAGGGTCCAGCCGCCCGGCGTGGCCCAGAAATTGGTGGCGGCGTCCATGGCCTACTCCGCGGCGATCTTGGCGGCGCCCGAAAGCTGGGCGGCGCATTCGGCCATGGTCACGCTGGCGCGGGCCACGGGGTTGGTGAGGTGGAAGGCCTTGATGGGGCTGGCGAACGGCGCATCGCCCAGGTCCCCTGCCCCGCCGATCGCGGCGAGGTCCGCGGTCCCGGCTGGGGCGTAGTCGATCTGGCCGAAGCTTGGGTGCTCCTCGAACAGCTTGGCGCGCAGCTGGGCCAGGCTGTCATAGGGCAGCTTCTGGCCGACACGCTCGCTGAGCGCGCGCAGGATCGACCAATCCTCGCGTCCCTCGCCCTTCGGGAACACCGCCCGGTTGCCGAACTGAACCCGGCCCTCGGTGTTGACGTAGATGCCGTCCTTCTCGGTATAGGCCGCGCCCGGAAGGATCACGTCGGCCTTGTGCGCGCCGGCGTCACCATGCGTGCCGAGATAGACGGTGAAGGCGTCGGAGGCCGAGACGTCGACTTCGTCCGCGCCCAGCAGCAGCAGGACATCAAGACCACCCTTGGCCGCCATCTGACCGGCGGTCTTGCCGCCTTCGCCCGGCACGAAGCCGAGGTCCAGCCCGCCGACCCGCGAGGCTGCCGAGTGCAGGACGTTCCAACCCATGCCGAAGGCCTTGGCGACGCCAGCCGCGGCCTTGGCCACCGCCGCGCCGTCCGCGCGTCCGAGCGCGCCGGCGCCCAGGACGATCGCCGGGGCCTTGGCGTCCTTGAGCAGTTTCGCGAAGCCTGTCTTCGACTTGGCGAGCGCCGTCAGGCTTTGCGGACCGCCGCCCAGATATTCGTAGCCGTAGGTCAGATCGGCCTGTTCGCCGATGACGGCGACCTGGAGCGCGCCTGCCAGCCAGCGCTTGCGCAGGCGCGCATTGAGCACCGGCGCCTCGAGGCGCGGATTGGTCCCCACCAGCAGGATGGCGTCTGCGTTCTCGATGCCGGCGATCGTGGCGTTGAACAGCCAGCTCTCGCGCGGGCCATTCCCCAGCGCCATGCCGTCCTGGCGGCAATCAATATTGGCGCTGCCGAGCGCGGTGAAGAGGTCCTTGGCCGCCTTCATGGACTCGGCGTCCTGCAGGTCGCCGGCGATGACGCCGATGCGGTCGGCGGGCGCGGCCTTCAGCTTGCTCGCCACGAGATCGAGGGCCTCGGCCCAGGTCGCCGGGACCAGCTTGCCGGCCTTGCGGATGTAGGGCTTGTCGAGGCGCTGGCGCGACAGACCATCGACCGCATAGCGGGTCTTGTCGCTGATCCACTCCTCGTTGATGTCCTCGTTGAGGCGCGGCAGGACGCGCAGCACGCCGGGACCGCGGCTGTCGACGCGGATCGCCGAGCCCAGCGCGTCCATCACGTCGACACTCTCGGTCTTCTTCAGCTCCCACGGCCGCGCGTTGAACGCATAGGGCTTCGAGGTCAGGGCGCCGACCGGGCAGAGATCGATGACGTTGGCCGACAGTTCGGAGGCGACCGCCTTGCCGAGATAGGTCGTGATTTCAACATCTTCTCCGCGAGAGATGAGGCCGATATCCGGCACGCCCGCCACCTCGGTGACGAAGCGGACGCAGCGCGTGCATTGGATGCAGCGGGTCATCACGGTCTTGATGAGCGGGCCCATGGCCTTCTCTTCGACCGCGCGCTTGTTGTCTGCATACCGGCTGTCGTCACGGCCATAGCCCATGGCCTGGTCCTGCAGGTCGCACTCGCCGCCCTGGTCGCAGATCGGGCAATCCAGCGGATGGTTGATCAGCAGGAACTCCATCACCCCTTCGCGGGCCTTCTTGACCATCGGGGTGTTGGTGAAGATCTCCTGGTTCTCGGCGGCCGGGAGGGCGCACGAGGCCTGGGGCTTCGGCGGGCCGGGCTTCACCTCGACCAGGCACATGCGGCAGTTGCCGGCGATCGACAGGCGTTCGTGATAGCAGAAGCGGGGAATCTCTTCCCCGGCGAGTTCCGCCACCTGCAGCACGGTCATGCCGGGTTCGAACTCGACCTCGACGCCGTTGACCTTGGCTTTCGGCATCTCAGCTCACTCCGCCGCATGCAGGGTGGCGCCCTGCACGTGCGGCTTGCCCGCACGATAGTTGGTGATCCGCTCCTCCACTTCGTGGCGGAAGTGACGGAACAGGCCCTGGATCGGCCAAGCGGCCGCATCGCCGAGGCCACAAATCGTGTGGCCTTCGACCTGGCTGGCGACGTCAAGGAGCATGTCGATCTCCTTCATCTCCGCCTCGCCGGTGGCCATGCGCTCCATGACCCGCCACATCCAGCCAGTGCCTTCGCGGCAGGGCGTGCACTGGCCGCAG
>CAMFIW010000595.1 GCA_945952355.1 uncultured Phenylobacterium sp.
CGCTTCAGGAACCGGCCGCGGAAGATTTCCATGCCGATCGGCCGCTGATATCCCCCCATGTCGGGATCGGCCATCTCGCGCGGCGCGACATCGATGAGTTTGACGACGAAATCGCTGTCGGTTCCGGAGGTTGCGGCGAACAGTTCCACGCTCGGCTGGCCGAACACGTGAATCGGGGCATCGAGCGGCTCGGTCATGTAGGTCAAGACGTCCGGGCGCCGGCTGGCGAATCGCTGGTCGACGATCAGCGAGGTCTTCCAGGAGTCCGATCGGCTGGTGAAGTAGAAGGGCCGCGCGATCACCGGGACCGGCTTCGCCGGATCCGACACATAGTCGTCGCGCTCCGCCTCGGCAGGACCGGGCGTCGAGAAGGACAGCCGCCCTCCAGCATGCAGGTAGAGCGGGGTGTCGGCCTCGGGCAGGTCCGTCGCGCGACGCCAACGATCGACTCCGGTTGCATAGCTGACGATCGGCGCAGCCTCGAACGGCGCCGCGCCGTCCTGCAGGCGCGCGTCGAGGAAGGGCTTGATCACGTCACGTCGCGCGGTGGCGGCCGTATCCTCGGGGAACGCCACTGGGCCCAGATGCGAGCCATCGCCTTCCACACCCATGTGCGACCAGGGCCCGAGCAGAAGCGAGACCTTGCCGTCCTTGTCGCGTGGATGCAGGGCGCGGAAGACCGCTGGCGCGCCGTAGAGGTCCTGCTCGTCATAGGCGCCCGCGACGAGAAGCATCGGCGTCCGAATTGGGCGATCCGCCAGCACCCGGTCCAAGGCCTGTTCGCGCCACCAGGCGTCGTAGGCCTCGTGGGCGACGAAGCGCCTGGCGGCCGGGAAGCCATCCAAGCCGAAGCGGCGCATGAAATCCCCCGCCGACCCTGTCTCCAGGAAGAGGTCGTAGAGGTCGACCATGCCCGTCGGCGGCGGCGCTGCTCGACCCGGTTCGGCCATGATGATTGGCAGGACATTCAGGGTGATCTGACGGAAGGCGCCGTTGTGGCGCCAGTCGTCCCCCATCCAGACGTCGACCATGGGATTGATCGGCACGGCCGCCCTGAGCGCCGGGTGACCGGAAACCGTGGCCATCAGGGCGGTGAAGCCTTCATAGGATCCCCCGATCACGCCCACCTTTCCATTGGTTTCGGGCAGGTTCTTCACCAGCCAGTCGATGGTGTCGTAGGCATCCGTCGCGTGGTCGATTCCCGTAGCGTTGAGAGGCCCGGCGAGAGGCCGGTTGGTGACGGAGACCCCCTCCGAGCGTCCCCGCCCGCGAATGTCCTGCCAGACCCGGATATATCCATCCGAGAGGTAGGGGTGGTCCGCCGGCGGGACGATCCGGGCCAGGCTCTGGCTGTTGCGCGCGACGGCTCCGTCCGCACCATATGGCGTGCGCGAGAGCAGGATCGGCGCCTGCGCAGCGCCCTTTTTCATCAGGATCAAGGTGTAGAGCTTCACCCCGTCGCGCATCGGGATCATCGCTTCGCGGCGCACATAGTCGGCGTCGGCCGAGGCCGGACGATAGTCGGTCGCCATGTCGGACTTCAACGTGTCGACGGGCTGGGCGACCGCGCTCCCGGCGCAGACCAGGGCAAGGCCGAAGGCGATTTGGGCTAGGCGCATGACGCCGCCGCCGACCGTCGGGCGATGACGACGGCCAGGGCTGCAGCCCCGGCCGCGATGGCGCAGGGCGTGGCCGCCAGAAGCACGCCGGCCGGCGCCATGCCGAGCGCCAGGAGCTTGCCGGCCGCCAAGGGCCCGGCGATGCCGCCGAGGCGCCCCACGGAGACCGCCGCCCCGACGCCGGTCGCTCGCTCCAATGTCGGATAGCAGGCGGGCGCGAGGGTGTAGAGCACCAGCTGCCCTCCGATCGCGAAGAAGCCCACGACCACGCCCACCGCCGAGACGAGCGCGAAGCCCTCCACGGCGCCAAGAGCGTAGAGCGAGCCGGCGATCGCCACATAGCTCGCGGCCAAGACGCCGCGCAGGCGCCCACGATCGGCAATCATCGCCAGTAGGACGCACCCCGCGGCCGCGCCCATGTTCTCGAAGGCCGAGATCAGCCCGGCCTGCTGGACCGTGAAGCCCTTGGCGACCATCAGCGTCGGAAGCCAGGTGTTGAGCAGGTAGACGACCACCTGGGTGAAGCCGTAGCTCACCCACAGCAGAAGCGTGACTGGCCACCTTCCCTGCCCGAACAGGGCCTGGCCGACGCCCGGCCGCTCTTCGCTTCCGCGGCCATCGGCGAGGGCCGCACGAAAGGCCGCCGATTCCTGGAGGGCGAACATCAGGACGGGCGTCAGCAGCAGCGGCGCGACCCCGCCGATGTGGAAGATCGTCCGCCAATCCAAGCCGCCGGCCTGGCTCGCGACGAACAGGCCGAGCAAGGTCCCTCCGATCGGCTGGCCGCAGAACATCAGGCCGACGCCGGTGGCCTTGCGCTCCGGCGGCGAGACCTCGGCCGCCAGGGCGATCAGGTTGGGAAACGCCGCGCCCAAACCAAGCCCACAGGCCAGCCTGACCAGGATGAACTGGTGCAGGTCGCGCGCCTCCGCCGTCAGCAGCGAGAACGCCGCCAAGACCAGAAGCGCCGCCACCAGAACCCGCTTGCGCCCCACGCGGTCGCCGACGCGGCCGCCCAGGGCCGCCCCGATCATCAGGCCGACGATCGTGGCGGTCAGGATGTACGACACCTGGCCCGGCGAGAACCCGAAGGCCTTGGCGACCGAGGGGGCGGCGAGCCCCATCGAGACGATGTCGGCCCCTTCGAGCATGGCCGCGAGGAAGCAGAGGAAGAGCGTCACGACGTCGCTCGCCTAGAAGCGCGCGGT
>CAMFIW010000596.1 GCA_945952355.1 uncultured Phenylobacterium sp.
AGGTATTTCTTACGCATGAAAGGAACTTCTGGCGAAACGATGAACGGGGACCAGCTGCTGGCGCGGCTGGCGGCGCTCGCCAATCCGCATCGCCTGCGGGTGATCGCGGCGTTGAGCGAAGGCGGACGCAACTATGTCAGCCAGCTGGCCCGCGAGATCGGCATCAGCCGGCCCCTGCTGCACCTGCATCTCCAGAAGCTGGAGGAGGCCGGGCTCGTCACCAGCCGCCTCGAGCTGGGGCAGGACGGCAAGGCGCTCAACTATTTCGAGGTCGTCGACTTCGGGATCGCGCTCACCCCGGACGCTATCGCCCGGGCCGCGGCGACCCTGACGGCCAAAACCGAGACCTAGGGAATCCCAATGTCCGCAAACCTCTTCCTCACGACGCTGTGCCTGCCGCTGGCGACGATCCTGATCGTCTTCGGCATGCGCTACTGGTCCGTCGTCCAGCAGGCCAAGGCCCGGCTGGCCAGCGACGAAGCCTATCGCAAGACCGCCGAGACGGCCGCGGCCGCCGAGGCGCAGACCGCCGCGAGCCTGGCCGCCATCCAGGCCTCGCTGGCCGAGATCGGCGTGCGCCTGGGCGCCGTCGAGAAGGTGCTGAAGGACGTCGGCTGAGCCGACGGTCCCATTCCAGGAGTCGACATGATCATCGCGCTTTTCGCCGCGACCCTCGCGGCGCCGCTGGACCTCAACCTGGTCTGCCGCAGCCAGTACGAGAAGACGGAGACCTCCGTCCGGACCGCCAATCGCATGGTCGACGGCGAGCTTCGTTCCGGCGCGTCGGTGACGCGCACGACGATCAACCGGGCCGGCGTGGCGCGGGTGACGTTCCAGGGCGGGGCGGGGGAGCTGACCTATCCCGACGGACGTCGGCGGGCCCTAGGCGAGGTGGCGGCGGACGCGCGGCGCATCACCGCGGACTATCGGCGCGCGGGCCTGTTCGGGACGACGACGTGGCGGGTCGAGATCGACCGCATGACGGGGGATGTCAGGGTCGCCAGCGGCGGCGACATCGCCTTCGCGGGCGCCTGCGCGCCGGAGCCGACCTCAGCGAAGTTCTGAGGTCGGCCCAGGCCGCAGGACCTAGTAGCCGCTGGCGATGATCGAGGCGATCAGGCCCGTGGCCAGGGCCGCCATCACCACGTCGCCGCTGTCGGTGCGGTAGTAGGCATAGCCGCGGGGCGGCGGACGCCAGCCGTAGCGGCGGTAGTCGTAGACGATGTATTCCCGGCTCCGGTAGTGGTCGAAGCGCTCGCCCTGGCGCCAGTGACGATAGCCGCGGTCATAACCGTAGCCATGGCCATAGGCGTAGCCGCCGCGGCGGTTGTCCCAGCGGTCGCGGTCGTCGCGGCGGCCGTCGTGGTCGCGGTCGCGGCCGCGCTCGACATAGTTCGGGACGCCGTCGCGGTCGCGGTCGCCATAGGGGCCGCCGCGCCAGGGCTGGGCGGAGGCCGCGGCGCTGGTCATCAGCAGGGCGGCGGTGGCGGCGATCAGAAGCGGCTTCTTCATGTCGTTTCTCCTTCGTTGGCCGCCACCCTAGGCTGGCGAACCTGAACCTCCCGAACGCGCTTCGTTCATTCTCGGTTCACTCGCCGACGCATCGCCGCGCCGCTAGGGTGGCGCCAACCAAGAGGGGAGAAACGCGATGGGTGTGGTCGAGGAGAGGTTCCGCTATGAGGGCGCCGACGGAACGGGCCTGGCCGGTTTCCGCTGGAGCGGCGGCGCCAAGCCGAAGGCGGTGCTGCAACTGGCGCACGGGGCGGGCGAGCACGCCGGGCGCTACCGCGGGCCGCTGGCGCCCCTGGTCGAGGCGGGCTGGCTGATCTACGCGGCCGACCACCGCGGCCACGGCCAGACCGGCGGGATGAGCCATCTGGGCGACTTCGGGCCCGGCGGCGCGCCGGCGGCGGTGGACGACATGGCGGTGCTGAGCCGCCGCGCGCGGGCGGAGAATCCTGGCCTGCCGCTGGTGCTGCTCGGCCACTCGATGGGGGCGATGTTCTCCCAGGCCTATCTGCTGGACCATTCGGAGCTGATCGACGCGCTGGTGCTGTCGGGCACGGCGGGGCCGGGGCGGATCGATCCGAAGACCTTCAACGACGGCTATCCCAACCCGCGCACGGCCTATGACTGGCTGAGCCGCGACCCGGCGCAGGTCGACGCCTACCTGGCCGACCCGTTCTGCGGCATCAACTTCACCAAGGAGTCCAACGCCTCGTTCGCGGCGCTGCGGGAGCGCGAGGCGACACCAGACGCGCTGGCCAAGGTGAAGGCGGGCCTGCCGATCTATGTGCTGGTCGGCGACGAGGACCCGATCAACCAGAAGCTCGCGCGGCTGACCCCGCTCATCGACGCCTATCGCGCGGCGGGGCTCGGCGTCGACCTGAAGGTCAATCCGGGCGGCCGCCACGAAATGCTGAACGAGACCAACCGCGACGAGGTGGTGGGCGACCTGCTCACCTGGCTGGACGGGGTGCTCAGCCGCCGCCGTTGATGTTGATCTTCTGGCCGTTGGCGTAGGGGTTGGCGGAGGAGACGAGCCAGATCACCGCGGCGGCGACGTCCTCGGGCGTACTGACCCGGCCGAACGGCGAGCGGGCGTCGAGCTCGTGGATGTCGGCGATGCCGGTGGTGGCCTTGGTCAGCCGCTTGCCCATCTCGGTTACGGTGAGGCTGGGCGCGACGATGTTGCAGCGGATGCCGTGCTGGCGCTCCTCCTTGGCGATGGTGAGCGCCAGCGCCTCCATGGCGGCCTTGCCCATGTTGTAGGGGCCGCCGCGGCCGGCCATGCCCAGGGTGGCGACCGAGGAGATCATCACGAT
>CAMFIW010000597.1 GCA_945952355.1 uncultured Phenylobacterium sp.
GGCGTCCGGGTTGTCTACAGAGCGGGCGCGTATACGGGCTGACGCCCGCTGAGTCAACGCCACGAACGCCTTATCGCTGACAGGCTTTTGATTGAAGAGCGCCACCGACGCCCGATAGTCTCGCGGACATGGATCGCCGCGCCTTCCTCATGCTGCTGATGGCGGGCGTCGCCGACCCGACGTCCAACATGCTTCCCCCGCTCACGGCGAGCGCCCCGACGCCCCAGGCGCCGCAGCCGCCCAGGCCGGTCGTCCAGTCTGGCGACGCCAATTTCGACGCCTGGGCGGAGGCCTTCTATGAGCGGGCGATCAAGGCCGGCCTGCCCGCCTCGCTGCTGGACCGCGAACTCGCCGGCCTGACGCCCGACCCGCGCATCGGGGCGCTGGACACCCGCCAGCCGGAATTCGCCAAGCCGTTCAGCGACTATATCAAGGGCGTGGTCAGCGAGGACCGGGTCGCCATCGGGCGGCGCAAGCGCGCCGAGATGCAGCCCCTCCTCGCCCCGATCGAGCGGACCTACGGCGTCTCGTCGGACGTGCTGCTGGGGGTCTGGGCGATGGAGACCGGCTTCGGCGCGATCCTCGGTAATTTCGACGTGATCCGATCCATGGCTTCCCTGGCCGCCCAAGGCCGCCGGCGCGACTTCGCCGAGGACCAGCTCATGGCCGCGTTGCGGATCATCGGCTCGGGCGAATTCCCGCGCTCGCGCCTGACCGGCTCCTGGGCCGGCGCCATGGGCCAGACCCAGTTCATTCCCACCACCTTCCTGTCGACGGCCGTCGACGGCGACGGCGACGGCAAGCGCGATATCTGGGGCTCCAGCGCCGACGCTCTGGCCTCGGCGGCCAACCTGCTGGCCAAGGGCGGTTGGGTGCGCGGCCAGGGCTGGGCGGAGGAAGTGACCGCCCCGCCGGCCTTCGACTTCAGCGTCACCGAGGGGCCCACCCTGACGCCGGCCGCCTGGGCGAACCTGGGCGTCAAGCGCGCTGACGGCCTGTCCTGGAGCGCCGCGGACGCGGCCGCCGACACCGTGCTGATCGCGCCCACCGGGGCGGGCGGGCCGCTGTTCCTGCTGTTCCCGAACCACTTCGTGATCCGCAAGTACAACAACGCCACGACCTATGCGTTGGCGGTGGGCCTGCTGGCCGACCGGTTCGCGGGCGCCGGGCCGCTGGTGAAGCCCTGGCCGACGGAGATCCCGCTCAGCCTGCCCGACCGCATCGCCGCCCAGCAGGCGCTGATCGCGCTGGGCTTCGAGCCCGGCAAGCCCGACGGCGTGGTCGGCATCAACACCCGCAGCGCGCTCAGGTCCTGGCAGAAGTCGCGCGGCCTGATCGCCGACGGCTATCTCTCGATCGGTATGGTGGGCCTGCTCAAGGCCGAGGTCCCGGTGCTCGGAACACCGGCGACGCCCAGTCCCTAGACCGCCCCTTCATCGCTCTTTTCCAGCGTGGCGATGGCGGTGTCGGCACGGGTGGCTGGCTTCGGATCGGCGTTGCGCAGGCGCGGATTGAGGAAGGCGTAGGCGAGCATGGCCAGGAGCAGGCCCATGTTCAGCAGGAACGGCGCCGGGTGGATCTTCTCGTAGAGCCACACGAAGAACGGCGCGAACACCACATTGACCCCGTTGACCGCCGCGATGGCGCCGGCCGTGCGCGCCTGTTCGGTGACGCCCACCGCCAGGGACGAGCCCGCCGTGAAGCCCGGCCGCGCGAAGCCGAAGCCCAGGCTGGAGATCGCGAAGCCGGCCACGAGCACTTCGTAGTCCGGCGCCAGCGCGACCACGAAATTGCCCAGCGCCGCCACCGCGACGCCCCAGCGCAGCAGCTGGCGCGGCGTCATCTCCAGCATGCGGATGATGCCCCATTGGGCCAGCAGGCCGGCGATCGCCCCGAAGGCCATGGCGATGGCGATCGAGTGCTGCGCCTCGCGCGGGGTGACGCCGAGCTTGTCGATGATCAGGAAGCCGAGGGTCTGGCTCTGGGCGGTCTGACTGACCGCGACGATGAAGCCGTAGATCAGGAACGGCGTGATCCGTGGATCGCGCCACATGGGCCGCTCCCTCGGCGCGCCGGGAACCTTCGCCGGCGGGCTCCAGGCCGGGCGATACTCGCTCTCCGGCAGCTTGCGCCAGACGACGATCAGCATGATCGCCGCGATGATCGAGAAGCCCGTCATCGGCCCGGCCAGCCCGATGATCGGCAGCACGAACAGCGGCGCGACGAACGGCCCGATCACGGTGCCGAGGCCGAAGGAGCCGGCCAGGCTGGAGATCGCCTGGGTGCGTTTGTCGAGCGGCGTGTGCTCGGCCACATAGGCCTGGGTCGCCGGATTCGACGCCGCTCCGAACAGGCCGAACAGCGCCCGCGCCAGCAGGAAGCAGACGAAGATCACCATCGGCGCCGCCACGTGGCGCAGCCCCGCGCCCACCACCACCGCGCAGACCGCCATCGAGACCATGAAGCCCGACAGCCCGACCATCATCATCGGCTTGCGGCCGTAGCGATCCGACGCCTTGGCCCAGAACGGCGAGGAGAAGGCCCACAGCAGGGCCGACAGCGAGAAGATCGCCGCCACCATCGGGTCCGGTATGCCGATCGAGCGACCGATGGCGGGCAGGACCGAGATCATCCCGGTATTGCCCATCGCGGTCGCCAGGGACACGCAGAAGATGATCGCGAAGGACGCCTTCGGGACGCCCTGCGGTTCGGACCGGGCTTCGGACATGAAGCATGCTGTTAAGCCGCACCGGCGCGCGGATCAAACCCCGAAATCCTCACCGGCCATTAAGCATTAACGGGGATGCTCCGCCG
>CAMFIW010000598.1 GCA_945952355.1 uncultured Phenylobacterium sp.
GCGGTAGACCACGATGCTGGTCCGCTCGGCATAGTCGCGGGCCATCTCGGCGCCGAGCGCGATATAGGGGACGTTGAACATCGAGATCGAGCTGCGGGCGACCACCGAGGTCACGGTCAGCCAGGCGAACAGCACCATCTCCGAGGCGCCGTGCGGCGGGGTGAACAGGCCGCCGACCGAGAGTGCGATGATCGGGATGGCCGCCAGCATCAGCGGCAGGCGTCGTCCCATCCTGGACTTGAGGTTGTCGGACCAGGAGCCGATCAGCGGGTCGACCACGGCGTCGAAGGCCAGGCTGACGGCGAGCGCCGCGCCGACCAGGGCGCCGGAGAGGCCGAGCACCGCCGTATAGTAGAAGAAGATGAACCCGATGGCGGTGTCGAAGCCGCCGCTCTGGGCCATCTGGCCGAAGCCGTACAGGAGCTTGATCGCCTTGGACGGCTTGGGATCGTCCGCCGCCGCCATGCCGGTCGCGGCCGGATCCCGGCCGGCCTCCTCCAGGTTCGCCAAGGCGCATCCCCCCTCGTCTCGTTGGGCGGGAGCTTAGGCTTCGCGGACGGACTGGCAATCGCGACGCAGGGGAAGGTCGGCGCCGGCGCCCCGTTCCCCCGCCGCGCCGGGCGCCCATGCGCGCCGGTGGCGCCGGATATGCAGCGTGCGGATCATCCTGTCTCGATCCGGAGCCATTCCAATGGGCATAGCGATCAGTGAACGGGGCCTGAGCGTCGTGGCGGAGGCGCGTATCGTCCCCGCCCAGGCCGAAACCATTTCCGAGCGCGTCCTGCGCCTGCAGTCCGAGGCCCAGGGCCTGGCGCGCGAGCATGTGGGCGCGCTGCAGGCCGCGCTCGTCGCCACCGAGCGGCTGGCGGCCGAGATCGCCGCGGGCGGCGAGGCCTACCCGGTCGGGGTGCGGGAGATCGCGCGGCGGCTGACGGAGGACTGCGCCCAGCGGGCCCAGACCATCGCGGTCCTGCTCGGCCGGCTCTGAGCGGCGGCTAGATGTCGCTGGCGAGGTCGGCGGTGCGTTCGACCTCGCGGCGGACGATCCGGTTGACCTCGGCCGTGAAGGCGCGGGCGAGGTCGAGGCGCAGGCGGCGGGCTTCCGGCGCCGGGCGTTCGCCGGCGTTGCGCCAGTCGGCCTCGAAGAGCTCCCGCTCGCCGGCGAGCGCGATCTCGGCGGCCAGCAGGCGCGGCGCGATGCGCGACAGGCCGAAGCCCCGCTCGGTCAGCAGGGCCGAGGCGCCGAGGCCCAGCAGGACGTAGCCGAAGGCGAAACTGCCCAGCGGTCCTTGGGCCAGGCCGGGCGCAGCCTCCCGGAGGGCCGGCAGCACGGCGCCCACGGTGAGCAGGGCGGCGCCCGCGCTGCGTAGCAGCAGGCTCGCAGCCTGGACCAGCCGGCGCCGGCGGCCATAGTCCTCGATCCTAGTGGCGACGAAGGCCAGGCGGGCCTCGATCAGTTCGGGCAGTTCCGGGTCGAGCGGCGTCGTCGGCACGTCAAGGCCGGCGACCACTCCAAGGCGATGAACGGGCATGCGGACCCTCCCACTGCAGGACCGCGGCCGAATACAACTGCCGGGCGAACGCGCCCATGTCGCATTCAGTCGCATGAGGGGAACGCATCCGGGTGACGTCTGGTGGCGCCCGCCCCCCGTTGGCCGCCTCCAAGGATTAAGACGTCGGAAACGTCTCGGCCCCTCAGCCCACGAGGTCGCGGAACTCGTGGCTTCCGCGCAGCCAGGCGGCCGCGTAGCCGCAGATGGGCGTGATGCGCAGGCCCTTGGCGCGGGCCTCCGTCGCGACCGCGGCCATCAGTCGCCCCGAGGCGCCCGTGCCTCGCAGCGGCGCCGGCGCCTCCACGTGGTCGATGAAGAGCCGGTCGCCGGCGCGGCGATAGTCGGCCCAGGAGGTCAGGCCCTGCTCGTCCATCTCGTAGCGGGCGCCGGTGTCGCGGAGGGCGGGAATCTCGGTCATGCGCCGATCATAACCGTCTTACGCGGCGGATCGAACCCGACTACCGTTCGCCGAACGCATGACTTGGGAGGTTCGGCGATGGGTGGTTGGCGCGTGGGGTTGATGACGGTCGTGGCCGCGGGCGCTGCGATGGCGGGCTGCGGCAAGCCGGCGGACAAGGCCGCCTCGGCGGAGGGCGCGGCCAAGCCGGCCGCCGCCGTGGCCAGTGGCCCGGTCGCCATGCCGACCCGCAAGGAAGGCCTGTGGAAACAGACCGTCTCCACGGCCGGCATGACACAGTCCAGCACCATCTGCATCGACAAGGCCGTCGAGGCGAAGCTCGCGGTGTGGGGCGGCGGCGTGGCCCGCGAGAAGTGCGGCCAGCCGACCCTGACAGCCATTCCGGGCGGCCTGAGCTTCTCGTCGACCTGCGACATGGGGGAAGGCGGCAAAACCACCAGCCACGGCACGATGACCGGTGACTTCAACAGCGCCTACAAGGTCGAGGCGGAGAGCACCACCGAAGGCGCCGCTGCGCCGCAGATGAACGGCGCGCACAAGATGACGCTGGACGCGACCTATCAGGGCCCCTGCCCCGCAGGCATGAAGCCGGGCGACATGACCCTCGGCAACGGCATGACCATCAACATGCTGCAGATGGCCGAGCACGGCCCGGCCGGCATGGCGATGCATCGACCGGGAAAATAGGCCCCTAGACCAGCTCGACGGCCATGGCGGTGGCTTCGCCGCCACCGATGCACAGGCTGGCCAGCCCCTTCTTGCCGCCCCGGGCCTCCAGGGCGGCGATCAGGGTGGCCAGGATCCGGGCGCCCGAGGCGCCGATCTGGTGGCCGAGGGCGC
>CAMFIW010000599.1 GCA_945952355.1 uncultured Phenylobacterium sp.
CAATTCGCCGCTCTACACCAAGATGCGCGCCTATGACGGCGAGAACCTCAAGGAACTCGAGCCCAAGGCCAAGGCCATCCAGGAATATCGCGACGCCGCCGGCGTCGACGAGGGCATGACCGGCGTCAGCACGCGCTTTGCCTTCAAGATCCTGTCGCAGACCTTCAACTACGACACCGAGGAACTGGCCGCCGACCCCGTGCACCTCATGTACATCCTGTGTGCACGGCGGTGAGAAAACCATCCAGTGGAGCGCCTGCGTTTGTGCCGGCGCGGGCGGCGTAAAAGTCGGCCACTGGATAGGCTGACCCCTTTCGGGGTTGGCGGGGATGTTCGCTGTGGAGATTTACGCGGCGGTTCGCGATTTCGTTTTCAACCAGGAGAAGAGCCGGCGGGAAGCGGCTCGCGTGTTCGGGCTGAGCCGCGAGACGGTTGCGAAGATGTGCCGGTTCTCGCTGCCGCCGGGCTACACGCGCACGAAGCCGGTCGAGAAGCCGAAGCTGGGTCCGCTTCTGCCGGTGATCGATGCGATCCTGGAGGCGGATCGGACGTCACCGGTGAAGCAGCGTCATACGGCGAAGCGGATCTTCGAGCGCCTTCGTGACGAGCACGGCTTTGCCGGCGGCTACACGGTGGTGAAGGACCATGTGCGGCTCTGCCGGGCGCGGGGCCGGGAGACCTTCGTGCCGCTGGCGCATCCGCCTGGTCACGCTCAGGTGGACTTCGGCGAGGCGATCGCGGTGATCGGCGGGGTGCGGCAGAAGATTCACTTCTTCTGCCTGGACCTGCCGCAGTCGGACGCCTGCTTCGTGAAGGCCTATCCGCGCGAGACGACGGAGGCGTTCCTGGACGGGCACGTCTCGGCCTTCGGCTTCTTTGGCGGCGTCCCGCTGTCGGTGCTCTATGACAACACGCGCATCGCGGTGGCGAAGATCTGCGGCGATGGCCGGCGCGAGCGGACACGGGCGTTCACCGAGCTGGTGAGCCACTATCTGTTCCGGGATCGGTTCGGCCGCCCGGGCAAGGGCAACGACAAGGGGAAGGTCGAGGGACTGGTGAAGTATGCCCGCTCGAACTTCATGACGCCGATCCCGGTGGCGGCGAGCTTCGCCGAGCTGAATGCGATGTTGGCCGAGCGCTGCCGCCAGCGACAGGGCGAACGGGCTGGTCGACAGGCGCAGACGATCGGCGAGCGGATCGCGGCCGATGGTGAGGCCCTGCGCCCCTTGCCGGCGGTGCCGCTGGAGCCGTGCGAGAAGCGTGGTGGGCGGGTCTCATCGACGGCGCTGGTCCGTTATCGCTCCAACGACTACTCGGTGCCGACGGCCTATGGCTTCCAGGACGTGATGGTGAAGGGCTTCGTCGAGGAGGTCGTGGTTCTGTGCAGGGGCGAGGAGATCGCCCGGCATCCGCGCAGCTACGGGACCGGCGTGTTCGTCGCCGATCCGCTGCACTATCTGGCGCTGATCGAGATGAAGCCGAACGCGCTCGACCAGGCGGCGGCGCTCCAGGGCTGGGACCTGCCCGAGAGCTTCCAGCACCTGCGCCATCTGCTGGAGGCGCGGATGGGCAATCGCGGCAAACGCGAGTTCATCCAGGTGCTGCGGCTGATGGAGGCCCTTCCGCGCGAGGTCGTGAGCGTCGCCGTCGGCGAGGCGATCCGGCTTGGTGCAATCGGCTTCGATGCGGTGAAGCTGATCGCGCTGGCGCGCCTGGAACGGCGTCCCGCCCGTCTCGACCTGGCGGCCTATCCGCACCTGCCGAAGACGGCGGTGAAGACGACCTCGGCGTCCGACTACGCGGTGCTCCTGCCGGGAGCCGCGGCATGACCGGCGCGGCGAAGGAGACGATGCCGGCGGGCACCACCGCGGGAACGCCGCAGGTGCTGCTGGCGCATCACCTCAAGCAGTTGAAGCTGCCGACGGTCCTGCGCGAATACGACAAGGTCGCGCGGGAATGCGCCCGGGACGGCGTCGATCATCCCCGCTATCTGCTGCGGCTGGTCGAGCTCGAACTGATCGACCGCGAGCGGCGCATGGTCGAGCGGCGGATCCGGGCGGCGCGGTTCCCGGCGGTGAAGAGCTTCGATACCTTCGACTTCACGGCGATCCCCAGCCTCAACAAGATGCTCGTGCTGGAACTGGCACGATGCGGCTACATCCTGCGCCGGGAGAACATCATTGCGCTTGGCAACAGTGGCACGGGCAAGACCCATGTCGCGCTGGCGCTCGGGCTGGCCGCCTGCCAGAAGGGCTTCTCCGTCGCCTTCACGACGGCGGCTTCGCTGGTCAGCCAGCTCCTCGAGGCCCGTGACGAGAAGCGCCTGCTCAAGCTCCAGCGCGAGTTGCAGGCGGTCAAGCTCTTGATCGTCGACGAGCTCGGCTATGTGCCGCTATCGCCGAGCGGCGCCGAGCTCCTGTTCGAGGTCTTCTCGCAGCGCTACGAGCGCGGTTCGACCATCGTCACCTCGAACCTGCCCTTCGAGGACTGGACGTCCGTCCTGGGATCGGAGCGGCTGACTGGCGCGCTGCTTGACCGGCTCACCCACCACGTCAGCATCCTGGCCATGAACGGCGACAGCTACCGCCTCAGGCAATCCGCTGGCCGCCGGCGCGCCACCGCCGCGGCGGAGCAAAACCAGGCCACCCCAGACAACGCCGATCCAGAAACCGGCGAGATCATCCCCTGATCAATCCCGACAGCGGATATGGCGAGGGCCCCGATCGGGGCCCTCGCCATATCCGCTGTCGGGATTGATCAGGGGATGATCTCGCCGGTTTCTGGATCGGCGTTGTCTGGGGTGGCCTG
>CAMFIW010000600.1 GCA_945952355.1 uncultured Phenylobacterium sp.
GTTGGTGGAGACCAGGCGGTTGCGCATGACCACGCAGGCCTCGTAGGCGAACTGGGCGCGCTCCTCGATCTGGTCCTGAGGCAGCGCGCGAATCCAGTCTTCCAGATAGTTCACCCCGAACGCCACGTGACGGCCCTCGTCACGCATGACGAGGCCGACGATGTCGCGCAGCAGCGGGTCGTCGGTCGTCTGGTGGATGGTCTGGAACGCCGCCAGCGCCAGCCCCTCGATCAGGATCTGCATCCCGATGAACTTCAGGTCCCACCTCGGGTCGGTCAGCACCTTGTCGAGCAGGAGCTTCAGGCTGGGATTGATCGGGTAGATCATCCGGCAACGCTCCATCAGGTACTTGTGGAACACTTCCACGTGCCGCGCCTCGTCGAAGGTCTGGGAGGCGGCGTAGAGCTTGGCGTCGTGGGTGGGCGCGCAACTCACCAGTTGGGAGGCCACCATCAGGGCGCCCTGCTCGCCATGCAGGAACTGCGAAAGCGTCTGGGCCTGGGACCTTTGGTGGAACTCAGCCTTCTGGGCGGTGGTCAGGGCCTGCCATTTCGGGTGGGCGGCGAACCCCTCGGGCGCGGAGTCGCCGACCGCCGACCGAGTCGGCTCAGGCTCGGGCTGGGTCCAGTCGATATCGAGTTCGGTGTTCCAGTTGAACCGTTTGCCCAGTTCGTAGAGCCGCCGAATCTTGCTGTTGGCCGTCTCGTAGTCCCAGTTGTAGGACCCGGTCAGCGGCGTGTTGAAGATCTCCCGGATCACCTCGACATCGTGGTCCGACAGCCGGTGGGCGAGCTCGTCTTCGTCGAAGAGCTGAACCGCGGCGGGCGGCCCCGCCACCTCGCGCACATGCAACATTTGGATCTCCTCTCCTGGGTTTTGCTTGAGCCCAAGATAAAAGGTGACGCCTGCGTCATCTTTGATCCACGTCAAGTTCGGCGAAGTTCGCGATGCTCGGCCTGGTCTCACGCCAAGTCCTGCGAGTTTGATCTGGGTCAAGGACTCGACGGATCGCCGCCGCCCAAGCTCCGAACCATCGCCCGTCCCGCATGAGGAGTTGGAGATGACCAAGGCCGCCGCAGCCATCCGCCCAGTCGACACGCCAACCGAGCACTTCGACGTGCTCATCGTGGGCGCCGGAATCTCCGGGATCGGCGGCGCCTATCATCTGTCCACCCAGATGCCGGGCAAGAGCTTCGTCGTTCTTGAAGCGATGGCGGATTTCGGCGGCACGTGGCGCCAGCACACCTATCCCGGCATCCGCTCCGACAGCGACCTCTATACGTTTGGATATCGTTTCAAGCCGTGGGTCGGTGCGCCGATCGCCACGGCCGACGAAATCCTCGCCTATCTCGGCGAGGTGATCGACGAGAACGGCCTCGGCCGACACATCCGCTACGGCCATGTCATCACGTCCGCGACCTGGTCCAGCGAGGCCAGCCTGTGGACCCTCGAGGCCGTGCACGACGGCCAGGTTCGCCGCTTCACGGCGGGATTCCTATGGATGTGCCAGGGCTACTATCGGCAATCGGAGGGCTACACGCCCGACTGGCCGGGCATGGCCGACTTCAAGGGTCGCATCGTCCATCCACAGACCTGGCCGACGGACATCGACCTGGCGGACAAGAAGGTGGTGGTGATCGGATCCGGCGCCACGGCCGCCACCCTGGTTCCCAATATCGCCGACGACTGCGCGCACGTGACGATCCTGCAGAGGTCGCCGACCTATTTCGTGCCAGGCCGCAACGAGAACGACCTGGCCGAGCAACTCCGACCGCTCGGCATCGACCCGATGTGGACCCACGAGATCGTCCGCAAGTCGATCCTCTTCAATCAAGCCGCGTTCACCCGACGCGCCATGGAGGAGCCGGAGGTCGTCAAGCAGGAGCTGCTGGCCGGGCCACGCGCCTTCCTGCCCGAGGCGGTCGTGGCCGAGCATTTCACACCGACCTATCGCCCCTGGCGGCAGCGGATCGCCTTCGTGCCGGACGGCGACATCTTCCGTGCTATCGCCTCGGGAAAGGTCTCTGCCGTCACCGACGAGATCGAACGCTTCACCGAGACCGGCGTGAAGACGAAGTCCGGCAAGACCCTCGAGGCGGACGTCGTGGTGACCGCCACCGGCTTCAATCTGAACGTCCTGGGCGACATCGCCTTCACCGTCGACGACAAGCCGCTGAACTTCGCCGAGACCATCACCTATCGCGGCATGATGTTCACGGGACTGCCCAACCTGATCTGGGTCTTCGGATATTTCCGCGCCAGCTGGACCCTGCGCGCCGACCTGATCTCGGACTTCGTCGTCCGCCTGCTCAGGCACATGGACGCCAAGGGCGCCACGAAGGTCGAGGTGGCCCTGCGGGACGAGGACAAGGGTATGCCGCTTGCCTCCTGGATCGATCCGGAAGATTTCAATCCGGGCTACCTGATGCGCAACATGCACCTGCTGCCCAAGCGCGGCGACAAGCGCGAATGGCGCCATACCCAGGACTACTGGGCCGAGAAGGACGAGCTGCCGACCATCGATCTCGACGACGCCGCATTCGTCTATTCGGGCGTCCACGACCAGCGGCGGGCGACCGCGCGCAAGGCCGGATAGGCCGGGTCCGCCCCTCCCCCGAGGCGGCGTCCACATTTATTGAGCATTCCACGGATCGTTTCGCGTCCTCGCGCATTCACGTCCCGTGCGGCCCGGCGCTGGGGGCAGGACCGCGTTTGGATCGGGGGGCATCCGCGCATGGACCAGACACGTCACCTTACCTGTGCGCGTCCGCACGACGCCTGACCGCGCCGCATTCCGTCCCCAGCCC
>CAMFIW010000601.1 GCA_945952355.1 uncultured Phenylobacterium sp.
GGTGTGTACTGTGCATCACGGTGGAACGCCGTGGCGTCCGAACCCTCGAGCGCGACGAAGCCCGCGGCTGCGTTGGCCGACGAGACCGAGGTCAGTGCGGCAAACCCAAAGATCACTCCGATCGCGGTTCTAACAATCGTACGTAGGAACCCTTGCATGGCAAATTACTCCCCTAGCCTTTGCGACGCAAAGGCTGGGCGCGGCAAAGGGGTTAAGCAATGGTTACTTTTCGAACCGAGGCCGAATTCGTGCGTATTCGTGTGCAGGGCGAACCAAATCGCAGCTTGGGATACTCATTTCTGAAGGTCCGCGACTATGGATGGCGCCAACGGGGGGCGTCAGCGGAGCCTTGAAAGCTTCAGCGTGATTTCGGAAAGGCGATCACGGTCAGGGAATAGGGCGGAAGGTCGACCGCGCCACCCGCGCGGGTTGCGCGCCATTTCGAGGGAGGAAGGTCCGTTGTGGGATGCCCTGACTCTCCCGCCGCGAGCCAGTTGTAGTTGGCGGAGGAATACTGGGTGACCTCAAGTGGGCCTCGCGGATCCGCCACGCCTCTGGACGGGGCGAACCTGATCTGCGCTGTCGCGGCGCGCGCGCCATCGCGATTGACCACCATCACCGCCCACCGCCGGTCCGGGCGTCGCACCGCATAGGCCGTGATCGGCGGCCCGTCGTCCTTGCCGGCCATGGGTTCGGTCTCCACGCGCACGGGATAGATCTCGTGCAGGCCGTGCCCGGCCTGGGTCCAGTCGCCGGTGAGCATGCGGGCGAACCAGTAGGCCGGCATTCGCGCGGTCGCCTGTCCATTCGCATCGGCCAGGTGCAGCATCATATTGCCGTAGCCGGCGCACTGGAGGTGCTGGTTCACCGGCCAGTTGGGGCCGTAGCCGAACATGTAGGCCGCATCGCCGCCGCCGGTCAGGAATTGTCCCACGATATCGGCGTCGAGCAAGGCGCTCGGCAACTCCACCATCGGTCCGCCGGAGAACGCCGAGAACCCATACTCGCTGATCACCCACGGAATGTTGCGTGGGATCTCCTCGCGGTCGAAACGCGCCATGAGGTCACCCATCATCACCGATTGCTGGCGCAGCTTCTTGCCGATGTCGCCGCACATGTCGTCGAACGGATAGCGCTCGAAGGAGAAGAATCCGAGGTCGCCGAGCCGTCCGCGCCGCTTCAGGTAGGTGACGAACTGATGCGTCCAGGAGTGGTCGGGGTTGGGGTCCAGCCAGGTGTCGGACACGCCACTCTGCAGGCTCGGGCCGCCGAAGCTAATCCCGGGCGCGATGGGTCGCAGCACGTCGACGGCCTGCAGATAGAGCGCGCCGTAGTCCGCCGCGTTGGGGTACTGGCCGTCAGGCTCCTCGCCCAGTTCCACCTGGCGCACCGGATAGCCGCGCGCCTTCAGCCATCGAAGCTCTGCGGCGGCGTTGTCGGGCGTGTCGTAGAACACCGCCACGGGAACCATCATCGGCAGGCCATTGGTCAAACCGCTCCGGAACACGCGGTCGAGGCCGGGCTGTTCCAGCTGGATGTCCTTGTCGGTCTCCCGATGCCAGGGGTCGGTGGACGAGACGTGCGCGACCGACTGGGCGGTGTGGCTGGCGGCGTGGCGCACCGCGTCCTTGAAGACCCCGTCCGCGCCCGTGCTGCCGTAACTGAGCTCGCGCACGGCATAGCCCAGGTGATCGCGGATGTCGCCGGGCCCCGAACCGCCTGAACTTGCGGTCATGTAGAGGCGTATGAAAGAGGTTCGCACGGGCGTGTCCGCCAGTTTCAGCATCACCTCGCCGCCTGCGCCATGGTCGACCTCGCCGTGCGGGAAGGGAACCCAGCGCCCGGCGGGATCGTACTCGTCCGCCCCGGTCCAGTACTGGACCTCGTAGCGTGTGGCGTAGGGCTCTCCCCAGTCGATCCGCGCGGTGTCGACGAGCGTCGGATCGCCCAGTTCCACGACCGCCCACTGCGGGTGGTCGCCGTCGTGAGTGTAGCGCGCGTCGAGATAGGGGTTGGACTTCCAGAAGGTCGACGGATCGCCATCGTCCAGGCGCGACCAGGCCTCGTTGTTGGCCTGATCGATCGTGTCGCCCCGCCGCGGGAGGTTGTAACCCCAGGACGTCATGATCGGTTTGCCGGGCCTGTCGGACGAGGTCCAGTAGCCCTGCCGATGGGCCGGGTCGCTCCAGGTCCCTTCAGGATTCCAGTGCCAGGCCTCGATCCCGAGTTCCGTGCGCAGCCGATAGGTGATGGGTCTCAGGCCCGCCGAGCGCATCGCCGCCACGTTGTGCGGGGTATAGAGCCGGTCGGTGTCGCCCTGGCTCGCGCCGTCGAGTCCGGCGCCGAACGCCTCGTCCGGGCGGAAGCGGTTGCTTGGTCCCTGGGAGGTCTCGATCGTAAGGGTGGCGGTCCTTGGCGGCGGCGGGCCGGCGGCCCCGGCCAGGGCCGCGGCGAGGCAGAGCAGCAGAAGCGGTCGGGGATTCGGCATCGGACGCGATCTTAGCCCGGTTGGCGGCGAAAGCTCGACGGTCGCAGGCTTTCGGCTCTCGCGTCCAGAAAATCTATATTGTCCACGGGCGCGGTAGGAAATAGCTGAGGCTTGCCGTACGGGTCCGCCCGACGCAGCCTTGCGCTGAGTGCGGCGTTTGCTTTCCAACCACCCGGGGCCTCCGAGAGACCACGAGCCGCCATGACCGCGATCGACATGACACGGCCCGCGGCCACCGCGCGCCCGCCGCTGTTCCGGCGCAGGTCCGCCTTGCCAGGCTTCGCGCTGTCGCTTGGCGTCACCATAGCCATTCTCT
>CAMFIW010000602.1 GCA_945952355.1 uncultured Phenylobacterium sp.
GCGCCTCGGGGTTCCTGCCGGGCTCGCAGCTCGATGTCCGGCCGGTCCGCGACCTCGCGAGCCTGATCGGCGCGCGGGATCGGTTCGCGATCCTGGCGATGGACCGCGCGGCCGGGAGCGTCGTCGTCTCACGGCGCGCCCTCCTGTAAGCCTCCGCCCAAGCCTGACCTCCAGGCTTGACCCAGCGTAAGGTTCACGTTCGCGTAAACCCGGTTGGCTTCCCTCGCGGCGCCTGCCTATGTTCCCGCGCGATGCGGCCGGAGGACCGGCGCTAGAGCTTGGGAGCGAAACAATGGCTGAAGCCTATATCGTGGCGGCGACCCGGACCGCCGGCGGACGCAAGGGCGGCAAACTCAAGGATTGGCATCCGGCCGACCTCGGCGCCGTGGCGCTGAACGACCTGGTGGACCGCACGGGCGTCGACCCGGCCGCCATCGAGGATGTGGTCATGGGCTGCGTGATGCAGGTGGGCGAGCAGGCGACCAATGTGGCGCGCAACGCCGTCCTGGCCTCCAAGCTCCCGGAAAGCGTGCCCGGCACCAGCGTCGACCGCCAGTGCGGCTCCTCGCAGCAGGCGCTGCAGTTCGCGGCCCAGGCCGTGATGAGCGGCACGATGGACGTGGTGATCGCCGCCGGCGTCGAGAGCATGACCCGCGTGCCGATGGGCCTGTCGGTGGCCCTGCCGGCCCAGAACGGCTTCGGCCAGCCGAAGAGCCCGCGGATGGAGGAGCGCTATCCGAACATCCAGTTCAGCCAGTTCATGGGCGCCGAAATGGTGGCCGAGAAGTACGGCCTGACCAAGGACGAGCTGGACGAGTACTCCTATCGTTCGCACCAGCGCGCGATCGCGGCGACCCAAGCCGGCGCGTTCAAGAACGAGATCGTCGGCCTCGAAGTCACGGACGCCGAAGGCAACAAGGTCATCCATAACGTCGACGAGGGCATCCGCTTCGACGCCAGCCTCGACGGCATCCGCGGCGTGAAGCTGCTGCGCGAGGGCGGCCGGATCACGGCGGCCTCATCCAGCCAGATTTGCGACGGCGCCTCGGGCGTGATGGTCGTGTCGGAAAAGGCGCTGAAGGAACACGGCCTGAAGCCGCTGGCCCGCATCCACCACCTGTCGCTGCTCGGCCACGATCCGGTGATCATGCTGGAAGCCCCGATCCCGGCTTCGGAACGCGCGCTGAAGAAGGCGGGCATGAAGGTCGAGGACATCGACCTGTTCGAAGTCAACGAGGCCTTCGCCTCGGTGCCGGTGGCCTACATCAAGAGCCTGGGCGTCGATCCGGAAAAGATCAACGTCAATGGCGGCGCCATCGCGCTCGGCCATCCGCTCGGCGCCTCGGGCACCAAGCTGATGACGACCCTGCTGAACGCCCTGGAGGCCCGCGGCGGCCGCTATGGCCTGCAGACCATGTGCGAAGGCGGCGGGCAGGCCAACGTGACCATCATCGAGCGCCTCTAAGCGCGTCGAGCTGATCGGCTAGCGGGGCGGGTCGGACCAGGCGTCCGGCCCGCCCTTTGCGTTTGCGGCTCTTGCACCCTCGCGCGGGCGAGGGGAGAAGGGGCCAGATCCTTTGAGCGGAGGCGACATGGCGGGGCAGGGCGGACGGGTGATCGCGATCACCGGGGCGTTCGGGGTGCTGGGCGCGGCGGTGGCGCGGGCCGCGGCGGCGCAGGGCGCGCGCCTGGCCCTGATCGACTTCGCCAAGGATGCGCCGGCCAGCGCGCCGAGCGGCGAGGGCGTGTTCGCCCAAGGTGGGATCGATCTGACCGACGCGGTCGCGGCCGGCGCTGCGATCGATGCGGCGGCGGATCATTTCGGCGCGCTCGACGCCCTGTTGAACGTCGCCGGCGGCTTCCGCTGGGAGACGCTGGAGGCCGGGTCCTGGGAGACCTGGCACACCCTGTTCAGGATGAACGTACTGACGGCCTCCAACGCCAGCCGCGCGGCGATCCCGCACCTCAAGCGTTCCGCCTCCGGGCGGATCGTCAATGTGGGGGCCAATGGCGCGCTGAAGGCGGCGATGGGCATGGGCGCCTATGCGGCGTCGAAGGCCGGGGTGCAGAAGCTGACCGAAAGCCTGGCCGAGGAGCTGAAGGCCGACGGCGTGACGGTCAACGCCGTGCTGCCCTCGATCATCGACACGCCGACCAACCGCGCCGACATGCCCAAGGCCGATTTCTCGGCGTGGGTGGGCCCAGCGGACTTGGCGGCGGTGATGCTGTTCTTGGCCTCGGAAGAGGCGCGGGCCGTGACCGGCGCCCTGGTGCCGGTGACTGGCCGAGTCTAGCGAGACGGGGTCGACGGCGCGACCCGCCAGATCACATCGCCCACGTCGTCGGCCACCAGCAGGCCGCCGCGCCGATCGACCGCCACGCCCACCGGGCGACCGCGGGCCTGGCCCTTCGCGTTCAGGAAACCGGTCAGGAAGACCTCGGGCGGCCCGATCGGCTTGCCGCCGGCGAACGGGACGAACACGACGCGATAGCCGTTCAGCGGCTTGCGGTTCCAGGAGCCGTGCTGGCCGATGAACACCCCGCCGCGGTACTTGGCGGGAAAGAGCTCGGATTTGTAGAAGGCGAGGCCCAGCGAGGCGGTGTGTGGGCCAAGCGCATAGTCCGGCGCGATCGCCCTGGCCACCAGGTCCGGTCGCGGGGGCGTCACCCGCGCGTCGACGTGCTGGCCATAATAGCTATAGGGCCAGCCGTAGAAGGCGCCGTCCCTCACGCTGGTCATGTAGTCGGGGACCAGGTCGGGGCCGAGTTCGTCGCGTTCATTGACCGCGGTCCACAGCGC
>CAMFIW010000603.1 GCA_945952355.1 uncultured Phenylobacterium sp.
GGGTTGAGACAGACCTCCAGCGCCACGGCGAACAGCGAGAAATAGAAGGGGGTTTTCGAGTCTCCCGTCCCTCGCTGCGCCATCTGGATGAAGGAGAAGAAGTACATGAACGGGATCGCCATGAAGATGACGCGCAGGTAGATGATCGCGTCGATCTTGGCCTCGGCCGGCGTCTGCATGGCCGTGAGGATGGCTGGAGTGAAGGCGTAGCCGATCGCGCCCACGGCGATCGAGACGACGAGGAAGAAGACGATCGCCGCGCCGACCACCCGCTTGGCCAGCGGCCGGTCCTCGGCGCCGATGGCCTGGCCGATCAGCAGGTTGGCGGCCATGGTGATGCCGAACACCGAGCCCAGCATCAGGAAGAAGATCGTGTTGGCGTTGGTCGTCGCCGTCAGGGCCGCCGAGCCCAGGGCGTGACTGACCCAGATGGCGTTCGCGGTGCCGTTCAACGACTGCAGGACATTGGTGCCGAGCACCGGCAGGGCGAACTTCACCAGGGTCGGGCCGATCGGGCCGGTGGTGAGGTTGGCCATCCCATGCCGCCCGCCCGGGCCGCCGGGAGGCCGCCCCGGAGGGCCGCCGGACGCGGGACCAATGGCCCGCTCGTTCGTTGAAGAATTCACGCCAGACCCCTGCGGCGCGGATTTGCGCCGACCGCCCTCCAGGCCCGGAACATGCTCGGGCCCAGCCCCTCCGCCGCGAGAATGCGCGGCGGGGCGGTTAGCCGCAGAGTCTAGGCGCCCGGCGCGGCGGTCTCAAGCACGGGGCTTGCGAAATTCCGCCGCAACCGGATCAGCCGGCCAGGCGGCTTTTGCCGCGCCCATAGGCCAGGTAGACCAGCACCCCGATCAGGTTCCAGGCGAAGAAGAAGACGATGGTCTTCGCCGCCAGGCTGGTGAACAGGTAGATGCAGCCCGCGATGCCGGCCGGACCGATGACCCAGACCAAGGGCGTCGTGAAGGTGCGCTCGAGCTGCGGCGCCTGGCGGCGCAGGACCATCACCGCGGCGATCGTGGCGATGAAGGCCGCCAGCGTGCCTGCATTGGCCAGGGAGGCGATCTCCGACAGCGGCATGACGCCGGCGATCACCGCCGAGATCAGGCCCGTCAGCACGGTCACCGCCACCGGCACCCCGCGGCGGTCGACTCCGGCCAGACCGCGTGGCAGCAGGCCGTCGCGGGCCATGGCGAAGAACACCCGGCTCTGCCCGAACATGAAGACCATGATCACGGTCGGCAGCGCCACCACCGCGGCGCCCGCGATGACCGTGGCGGCCGCCGGCTGGCCGAGCTCTCGCAGCACGAAGGCCAGCGGCTCGGGGCTCTTGGAGAACACGCCGAACGGCGAGGCGCCGAGCGCGCAGGCCGCCACCACCATGTAGATCAGGGTGCACATGATCATCGAGCCGACGATGCCGATGGTCAGGTCGCGCTTGGGGTTCTTGGCCTCCTCGGCCGCCGTCGAAATGGCGTCGAAGCCGTAGAAGGCGAAGAAGATGATCGCCGCAGCGCCCATCATACCGAACTTCTTGCCCTCATGCTCCGTCGCGCCGTATCCGAACGGCGCGAAGGGCTGGAAATGGCTGGCGTCGAAGTGCGGCAGGGTGAGCGCCACGAAGCCCGCCAGCGCCACCAGCTTCACGCACACCAGGATGAAGTTGACCGTCGCGCTCTCCCGCGTGCCGATGAGCAGCACGCCGGTGACCACCAGGGAAATGAATACCGCCGGCAGGTTGACCAGCCCGCCCGCCTCCGGTCCGGCCAGCAGGGCCGGCGGGATCGCCCAATGCGCCGACTTGATCAGGCCGGCGGCATAGCCCGCCCAACCGACCGAGACCGCGCTGCAGACCAGTGTGTATTCGAGGATCAGGCTCCAGCCGATGATCCAGGCGACCAGCTCGCCCAGCCCGACATAGGAGTAGGTGTAGGCGCTGCCCGCCTGGGGCATCAGGCTCGACATCTCGGCGTAGCACAGCGCCGCGCAGGCGCAGACCGCGCCGGCCACCGCGAAGGACAGGATCACCGCCGGCCCGGCCAGGCCCGCCGCCACCCCGGTCAGGGTGTAGATGCCGGTGCCGATGATCGCGCCGACGCCCAGCGCCATCAGGTGCGGCCAGCCCAGGCTCGGCTTCAGCCGATGCTGCCCCTCGATGTGAACCGGCGGCTCGATGGCCCTGCGGCGGGTGATGAAACTCATGCTTGGACGCCCCCTCTGGCGATAGGAGGCGGAGGATGACCCGCGTTTCAGGCGCGGGGCAAGGGCCGATCCGGCACGTTCGGGCCGGACCACCTCGCAGGCGCGGCAAGTTCTTCGACGTTCTCCCCGGAAACGGGGAAGAGACGGCCTATTCCGGCCAGAGCTCCTGGACGTCGCCCTTGCGGTTCAGGACGCGCACCGCGCGCTTCACCACGGTCAGCAGCCGGTCCTTCCGGGCCATCTCGTCATAGGTCATCGCGCCCTTGGCCAGGCCCTCCAGCAGGAAGCGGCCGAGGTCGCGGCTGGTCTGGAAGCGCGGATCGGCGCCGGCCTGGGCCAGCGCGTTGAACCGGTCGCCCACCTGGGCGTGGTCGAACGCCGATTGGGCGCTGGCGAGGCGCGCGCGCAGCATGGGCTCGGTGCGGGCCGCGGCCTCCAGCTCGGCGAAGGCCACGAACGGCGTCTCGTGAAGCAAGGCCCAATAGGCGTCGATCGCGTGCTCGGCGGCGTCCACGCCCGGCGCGGGCGGGCCAGCGGCCTGCTCGAACAGCCGCGCGCGCTCAACCTCGATATAGGCGACCGCGGCCTCGACCAGCTC
>CAMFIW010000604.1 GCA_945952355.1 uncultured Phenylobacterium sp.
GACCTCATCGAGCGGCTGGGGCTTGGTCTCCTTGAGGAACGACATGGCGATCGTGCCGATGGCGGCGGCGGCCATCAGGTACCAGGCCGGGGCCATCGGATCGCCGGTGGTCTTCATCACCCAGGTGATGAACGGCTGGGCGATGCCGCCGAAGACCGTCACCCCGATGGCGTAGACGATGGCCAGGCCCGAACTGCGCACGTCCTTGCGTAGGGACTCGGTCAGCGCCACCAGGGCTACGCCGACGCTGGTGGAGCTCAGCGCGCTGATCAGGCCGGTGCCGGCCACCAGGGCCACGGTGTCGTGCCGGCTGACGATCAGCATGAAGATCGGATAGGTGGCCAGCAGCAGGAGCAGGCGGGCGGTGATCATCACCGGCTTGCGGCCGAAGCGGTCGGCCAGATAGCCGCCGAGCAGGGCGAAGACGACACCGCTCAACCCATTGGCCACCGAGGCGCCGAAGCTATTGGACGAGCTCATGTGCAGGGTCTGGGTGGCGTAGGTGGTCATGTAGAGCAGCAGATAGGTCGAGGTCGTGAAGCTCATGATCATGGCCAGGCCGATCAGCACCGGCCGCGCATGGCTGAGCGGGCCGCGGGCGGTGGGATGGAAGCTGGCGGCGACCTCGTGCCGGTGCAGGGTCTCGGGCAGGCGGCGGCGCATCAGCAGGCCGAAGGGCAGGACGACGGCGCCCAGGGCGAAGGCGATCCGCCAGCCGTAGGACTCCAGGGCCTGGGGCGTCATCAGCTCGGTCATCACCAGGCCAATGGTCGCGCCGATCAGTGAGGCCACGGCCTGGCTGGCGCTCTGCCAGGCGCCGATCAGGGCGCGTTGGTTCAGCGGCGCGGCCTCGATCAGGAAGGCGGTGGTCGGGCCGACCTCGCCTCCGAGGGCGAAGCCCTGCAGCAGGCGGAAGAAGACCAGCAGGGCCGGGGCCGCGGCCCCGATGGCGGCGTAGGGCGGGGTGAGGACGAGGCCAAGGATGCCAAGGCCCATCAGCAGGAAGCTGAGCAGCATGGCGGGTTTGCGACCCACCCGGTCGCCGAACGCGCCCAGAACCACCGCGCCCACCGGCCGGGCGATGAAGCCCACCGAGAAGGTGACCAGCGACAGCATCAGGTTCTCGAACGCGGTGTGGCTCGGGAAGAACACCTTGCCGATCTGGACCGCGAACAGGGCGTAGGTGGTGAAGTCGTAGAACTCCAGCGCATTGCCCATCACCGCCGCGGCGATCTGGCCTCGCGTGATACTCGTCTCGGCCTCGGCCGCGGCTTCCTGTGACAACGCTTCCCCCTCGACGCCTTCTGGCGTGCACCCTCTTGCGCAAGCATGACGAAGGCGCCCGGCCTTGGCTATAGGAAGGGATCCCGTCCCGGAGAGCCCCATGTCCGACAAGCCGCTGGTCCTGATCTGCTACGACCTGCTCACGCCCATGAAGGGCGCGATCGAGGCGCAGGGCTACGAGGTGGCGCTCGGCTGGGAGATGACCCCGGAGCAGGCGGCCCAGGCGCGGGCGATCGTCCATGCGGGCGAGCACCGGCTGGACCCCGACTTCCTGCTCGGCCTGCCGAACCTGGAACTGATCGCCAATGTCAGCGCCGGCTATGACGGGGTCGACGTGCCCTGGTGCCGGGCGCACGGGATCGAGGTGACTCATTCGGCGGGGCTGAACGCCGACGACGTGGCCGACCAAGCGATCGGCCTGATGATCGCCGCTTGGCGCAACATCGTGGTCGGCGACGCCCAGGTGAAGGGCGGGCGCTGGAACAATCAGGCGCGGCTGCGGCCTGGTCCGGGCCTGAAGGGCAAGACCCTGGGCGTGATGGGGCTGGGCTATATCGGCGAGGCGGTGGCGCTGCGGGCCGAGCCTTTCGGGCTGAACGTCGCCTGGTGGGGACCGAACCCGAAGCCCGAGGCCCGCTGGCCCCGCGCCGACAGCCTGCTCGCCCTGGCCCAGGCCAGCGACATCCTGGTGGTGGCCTGCCGTGCGGACGCGTCGAACGCCAAGGCGGTGTCGAAGGCGGTGATCGAGGCGGTGGGGCCGAACGGGCTGATCGTCAACGTCTCGCGCGGCTCGGTCATCGACGAGGACGCCCTGATCGCGGCGCTGAAGGACGGACGCCTGGGCCGCGCGGCGCTGGATGTCTTCGCCCAGGAGCCCACGCCGCCCGAGCGCTGGGCCGACGTGCCGAACACCGTCCTGACCCCGCATACCGCCGGCGGGACCACTGACTCCCTGCCGCAGATGTTCGGACAGGCCTTCGAGAACATGCGCCGCCAGTTCGCCCGCGAGCCCTTGCTGAGCCCCGTCGCGGCGGGTTAGGGCGCCAGCACCTCGCGCAGGCTCATGCGCTTGTAGTCCTCGACCAGGGCGTCGGCCTCGGGGCGAGGTAGTGAGAGCGCCAGGCGCACGGTCGCCTCGCCGAGATGCCAGATCAGGAAGGCTGACGAGGCGATCCGGGCGGGATCGGCCTGCGGGTGCGCCCGCGTCATGGCGGCGGCCAGCAGGGCCCCGGCCGCGCGGCTTTCGGCCAGCTCCAGCGCCAACAGGTCGCGATCGGCCTGCATGCCCGACCAGATGTCGCGCATCACCGGCTCGGCCAGGACGATGGCGTAGTACAGGTCGAACAGATCGCCATAGGCGGCCTCCAGGCTCGCGGGGTCGGTGACGCCGGCCAGGCCCTCTTCGATGCAGCGGCGGCTCTCGGCGTTGTAGCGCTCCGCCAGGGTCCGCAGGATCGCGCCCTTGTCGGGAAAGTACTGGTAGAGCGAGCCGATGGAGGTGCCGGCCCGCTCG
>CAMFIW010000605.1 GCA_945952355.1 uncultured Phenylobacterium sp.
GCCGTGCACCAGTTCACGCGAGTGGGTCGTCACGCCATGGTCGGCGGCCTGGCCGCGGTCGTGAAGGACGTGATCCCCTACGGTTCGGTGTGGGGCAACCACGCTCACCTCGAAGGCCTGAACCTCGTCGGCCTAAAGCGCCGTGGCTTCAGCCGCGAGACGATCAATACGATGCGCGCCGCCTATCGCCTGCTGTTCGCCGACGAAGGCACGTTCCAGGAGCGTCTCGACGACACGGTGGAGACCTATTCCGATTGCCCCGAGGTGATGGAGATCATCGACTTCATTCGCGCGGACGGCAGCCGTCCGCTCTGCCTGCCGGAGCGCGAGGTCTAGTCCGATGAGCGGCAAGCTGGGCCTCATCGCCGGCGGCGGAACCTTGCCGGTGGAGATCGCGGAGCACTGCGAACAGGCCGGCCGTCCGTTCTTCGTAGCGCGGCTCAAGGGTTTCGCCGGACCGGAACTCAGTCGGTTCCCAGGCGCGGATATCGGCCTGGCCGAGGTCGGCAAGTGCATCAAAACCCTGAAGCGCGCCGGCTGCGCTTCGGTCTGCTTGGTCGGGAACGTCGCGCGGCCGGACTTCAAGGCGCTGAAGCCCGACCTGCGTGGGATCGCCATCCTGCCGGCCGTCATCCGCGCCGCGCGCCATGGCGACGACGCCCTGCTGCGGGTGGTGCTGGACGAGTTCGCCAAGGAAGGTTTCGCGATCGAAGGCGCCCATGAGGCCAAGAGCGACCTGACCCTGGGCGTCGGCGCCCTCGGTCGCATCGCTCCGGGGCCGGAGCACAAGGCTGACATTCAGCGCGCCCTGCATGTCGCCCGCCAGATCGGCGCGCTGGATGTGGGACAGGGCGCCGTGGTCTGCGATGGCCTGGTGCTCGCCGTCGAGGCCCAGGAGGGGACGGACGCCATGCTGCGTCGCGTGGCCAACGAGATTCCCACGGCTGTTCGCGGCCAGCCGGGCGCCTATAGGGGCGTGATCGCCAAGGCGCCGAAGCCGATCCAGGAGACCCGTGTCGACCTGCCGACCATCGGCCTGGCCACTGTCCAACGCGCCGCCGCGGCGGGGCTCGCGGGCATCGTGGGTGAGGCGGGGCGCCTGCTGGTCCTGGACCGCGAGCAGGTGGTGGAGATGGCCGACGACCTTGGCCTCTTCATCTACGGCGTCGAGCCACCCAAGCCGTGAAGCGGCCCCTGACCGTCATGCTGGTCGCCGCCGAGGCGTCTGGCGATGATCGCGGTGCGGGCCTGGCGCGGGCGCTCAAGCGGCGGCTCGGCGATGGTGTCCGGCTGGTCGGGGTCGGTGGGGCGCGAATGGCGGAGGAGGGCGTCGCCAGCCCCTTCGACATCGCCGACATTTCCATCCTGGGGCTCGTTGACGCCCTCCTGTCCTATCCGCGCATCCGACGCCGCGTGGCCGACACCGCCGCCTTAGCGGCCCGGGAGAAGCCCGATGTGGCGGTGCTGATCGACTCCTGGGGTTTCACCCTGCGGGTCGCCCACGCCTTGCGGGCCCAGGACCCGGACCTCAAGCTCGTCAAGTATGTCGGGCCTCAAGTTTGGGCGACGCGACCGGGGCGGACCAAGACCCTGGCCCAGGCCGTCGACCACCTCTTGACCATCCATAGCTTCGACGCGCCGCTATTCGAGGCTGAGGGCCTCGCCACCACCTTCGTCGGCAATGCGGCGCTGAACATCGATTTCTCCGGCGCTGACCCCGCGCGCCTGCGCAGCGCGATCGGGGTCGCGCCGGACGACCAAGTGCTGCTGGTCGTTCCCGGCAGCCGGCCCAGCGAGATCCGCCGGATGATGCCGGTGTTCGAGGATGCGGTGAATCGCCTCAAGGCGGAGCGACCTGACCTTGCCATCGTCATCCCGGCCGCGCCGACCGTCGCCGACGCGATCAAGGCTCAGGTGGCCGGCTGGCCGCACCGTGTGCACGTAGTCGAGGGCGAGGGCGCCAAGCTGGACGCCATGAAGGCCGCGAGCTTCGCGCTCGCCTGTTCCGGTACGGTCACCCTGGAACTTGCACTTGCGGGCTGTCCGATGGTGGTGGGCTATCGTCTGGACGCGCTGACGGCTTTCATCGCCCTGAGGTTCCTGCTGCGCACGCCCTACATCACCTTGTTCAACATCGCCGCCCAGGCCTTCGTGGCGCCCGAGCTTTTGCAGGACGATTGCAACGGAGAGGCCCTGGCGCGCGAAGCCAGGCTCAGGCTGGACGACCCCGCGATGCGTGCCCGCCAGGTGGCGGCTCAATATGCCGCGCTGGACAAAATGGGACGCGGCGGCCCCGATCCCTCGGAGGCCGCCGCGAAAGCCGTTCTCGATGTCGTGGGGGCGGGGGCCTAGCCCCGCTTGTCGAGACCCACATAGTCGCGGTGCGGCGCACCGGTGTAGATTTGGCGCGGACGGCCGATCTTGAACGCCGGGTCCTCGATCATTTCCTTCCATTGGGAGATCCAGCCGACGGTCCGCGCGAGCGCGAACAGCACGGTGAACATCTCCGGTGGGAAGCCGAGCGCACGCAGGGTGATGCCCGAATAGAAATCGACGTTCGGATACAGCTTGCGCTCGATGAAGTACGGGTCGTTGAGCGCGATCTTCTCGAGCTCCATGGCGACCTTCAGCAGCGGGTCGTCCTGGTGGCCGACTTCCGCCAGCACCTCGTGGCAGGTCTGCTGCATGACCTTCGCGCGCGGATCGTAGTTCTTGTAGACCCGGTGGCCGAAGCCCATCAGGCGATAGCGACGATCCTTCACGCCCTGGACGTATTCCGGGATGCGGTCGAC
>CAMFIW010000606.1 GCA_945952355.1 uncultured Phenylobacterium sp.
CGACTGCCGCGACTTCGTCCATCCCGACGAGGTGAGAGCCTTCGAAACGCAGGTCGCGATCCTGCGACAGGGCGGCGCCGTCTGCTGCGATCATCGGCTGCTTTCGCGCGCCGGCGAATGGCTGTGGGTGCGGTCGCGCACCAAGGGCGCATCCCACGGCCGCTCGATCGCCGTGCTGCAGGACATCAGCGCGGAACGCCGCGCGGCAGATGAGCAGGCCAGGGCGGCCCGACTCGCCGAACTCCTGGGCGACAAGGCCGGCATTTCACTCTGGCGGTTCGATCCGCTGACCGGCGTCTACGACTTCAGCTCGAACCTGGATGGCGCCGGCGGGGGCGATCCCTCCCTCATCCGCGCCGGCGACGAGATGGCGGCGGAGATCCACCCGGACGACCAGCCGCGCGTCGGAGCGGCGCTGGCCGCGACCATAGCGACCGGCGCGGCCGCCACGCTGGAATACCGTCACAATGTGAGGGGGCAGGGTTGGCGGCGCCTGCGCAGCGATTGGAGCGGGCTTCGCCAGACGGCGAGCGGCGCCTGGGAGGTTCTCGGCCTCAGCCAGGACGTCACAGAGATCTCAGACGCCCGGGATGCGGCGCTGGAGGCGGCGGACGTGAAAAGCCGCTTCCTGGCCAATGTGAGCCATGAGGTCCGCACCCCGATGAACGGGGTTCTGGGGGTACTGCACCTCCTGAAGGCCGATAGCCTGTCAGACCGCAACCGGGCGCTGGTCGAGGAAGCCCTGGCCTGCGGAACGGCGCTTGCGCAGCTGCTGCAGGACATTGTCGAATTCACCGATCTGGGCGCGGGAAACCTGGAGCTGTCGCCGGAGCCGGTGGAGCTCTCCGAAATGCTGGACCCCGTGGTCGCCATGCTGCGGCCCGAGGCGGCGGCCCGGAGGCTTTACCTGGAGGTCGAGGCGCCGGAGGCGGGCCGGTGGGCGTTCGCCGATCCCGTGCGTATCCGGCAAATCCTCCTGAACCTCGTCGGCAACGCGGTGAAGTTCACCTTGCAGGGCGGAGTGAGGGTCAAGCTGGCCGTCGAGGGCGGCGGCGAAGCCCAGCGGCTCCATGTGGAGGTCCGCGACACCGGCGTCGGGATTCCGGCCGAGGCCCAGGCGCGGCTATTCGAGCGCTTCCAGCAGGCCGACGCCTCGACGACGCGGCGCTTTGGAGGCCTGGGCCTGGGCCTAGCCGTCACGCGGACCCTGGTCGAGGCCATGGGCGGGCGCATCGGCTTCCAGAGCGTGGATGGCGCGGGATCGACGTTCTGGGTCGACCTCCCGGCTCCGGACTGCGAGCCGCCGGCCGGAGCCGAGGTCTCGGACTGCCTGACGGGGCTGAACGTGCTGGTGGTCGAGGACAACGCCACCAATCGGCTGGTCGCCACGCGGATGATAGGCGGCCTCGGCGCCACGGTGGACACGGCGGACAACGGCGTCGAGGGCGTCGAGCGGGCGCGAAGCGGTCGCTACGACGTGATCTTCATGGATATCCAGATGCCCGTAATGGACGGCGTGCAGGCCGCGCGCGCGATCCGCGCCCTGCCGGGCCCCGCGGCCCTGACCCCGATCGTGGCCACGACGGCCAATGTGCTGGCGCACCAGCTCGAGGCCTATCGGAAGTCCGGCATGGACGGATGCGTCGCCAAGCCAATCTCGCCCGGCGCGCTGCTGAGCGAGATCGCAAGGCTGGCCGGACGGCCGATCTAGAGTTTCAGGCCATTTCCCGCTGGCGGGCGCGCAGGGCGTTCTCGGCGCCGGTCAGGGCGCGCATGAAACTGACCAGCGTGGCCCGCGCCTCGGGCGGCAGCCGTTCGAACGCCGAGAGGAGTTCGAGGGCGCCCGGCGTTCGCATCCGGCCCAGAAGGTCCATGTCCCCCGACGCTTCGTGGCCTGGGGTGTCCAGGACATCCATCAGGTCGACCACTCGGCAGCGGAGGGCGCGCGCGATCTGGACCAGGCGCGAGAAGGAGATGCGGTTGGCGCCGTTCTCGTATTTCTGGATCTGCTGGAAGCTGACCCCGCATTGCTCGGCGAGCGCCTCCTGAGACATCCCGATCGTGCGACGGCGTATGCGCACAGCCGCGCCCAGCGCGACATCCATAGGATCTGGCGTCTTGTTGGATGGCTCGGCCACGTTGCTATTCTCCTCCTGGCACACGTGAGCACTCAGCCCCCGTGAACTCCGTCCCCCTAAGAATCGCAGAGTAAATGCAGATATTTCGGATTTGCAAAGCGACTTGATCGCGCGGCACCCGCCTGCGTGGTGCGGCTCTGGAGATGCTTGAACAAAAAGACTAACGGTATCAAGAATTTCCTTTGAAAATCAGTCGCAGAAGCGGTCTCATATCAAGGTTATGTGAGCCAATAGGTCGCGGCGGCCGTCCGAGCCGGCGCATCTGGTCGACCCCTGGTCGCGGTGCGGCATGGGGAGTTCGTCCCCGAATTGGGTAGATTTCGTTCTTTGAATTCAGTCAATGAACGTTGTGATCGACGCGGCGGGGACAGTTGCGTTCGAAACGACTTTGCCTGTTCTTGCGACGATGCGGCGCACCAATCTTTAACGCAGCCAAATACATCGGGCTCGCCGGGGCCGTCGTGGCTCAGCGGACGAGGCAGGGACGTCCGGCGGCCGTCAATTTGATGCAGAAGGCGTTGGCCGAGGCGCGGCTGTCGAAGCCGGCGACATAGGCCCGGTAGTAGGTGCGCTCGCCAAGCTTGGCGGCCTGCACATGGGTCGAGAGCCCTGGCCCAAGCAGGCCCTTGAGGCCGGAGATCGTGCGTCGGGCG
>CAMFIW010000607.1 GCA_945952355.1 uncultured Phenylobacterium sp.
GGCCCGACCATCTCGCGCCGGAAACAGAACCGGCAGTAGGTGGCGCAGGTGTGGGTGGCTTTCAGCAGCACCCGGTCTGGATAGCGGTGTACGATCCCCGCCACCGGGCTGTGGGCATGATCGCCGATCGGATCGGCGGTCTCGACGGGATCGGGCGCGAGCTCGGCGGCTTGGGGCAGGAACTGCAGCGCGATCGGATCGTTCGGGTCCGCCGGGTCGATCAGGCCGGCCAGATGCGGGGTGACGGCCACCGCATAGCGCGCCGCCACCGCCTCGAGCTCGGACAGGCGCTTGGCCGGCGCCAGGCCGGCGCGGACCAGGTCTTGAGGAGTCTTTAGGACGGCGGCGGTCATGGGCGTCGGCCTATGACGGAAAGCGGTGCGGAGGGCAATCTCAGGGCGTTTCCGCCACCGGGGTCCAGAGCACCTGTTCGATCCGCGACGCGCCGGTCGCGAGCATGACCAGGCGGTCGAAGCCGAGGGCGGCGCCGGAGGCCTGGGGCATCTGGGCGAGCGCCGCCAGGAAGTCCTCATCCAGCGGATAGCGCTCGCCATAGACCCGCTGCTTTTCGTCCATCTCCGAGAGGAGGCGGCGACGCTGTTCGCCGGCGTCGGTCAGCTCGCCGAAGGCGTTGGCCAGCTCCACCCCGCAGGCATAGAGCTCGAAACGCTCGGCGACCCGCGGATCCGAGGGCTTCGGCCGCGCCAAGGCGGCTTCCGGGATTGGGTATTCGCAAAGGATCGTCGGGCGGCCCATGCCCAGGAACGGCTCCACCCGCTCGACCAGGACCCGGCTGAAGACGTCGGCCCAGGTGTCGTCCTCGGCCACGCGCACGCCGGCTCCTCGGGCCGCCGCCGCCAGGGCGGGCCCGTCGGTCGCGCCGCTGGCCTCGACCGTGGCCAGGAGATCGATGTCCGCCAGGCGGTCGAAAGCCTCGGCCAGGGTCAGGCGCTCGGGCTCGGCGAAGGGATCGGCCGTTTCGCCCCGCCAGGTCAGGGCCGGGGCGCCCGCGGTCTCCGCCGCGAGGGCCAGCAGCGCGGCGCAGTCCGCCATCAGGGTCTCGTAGGGCGCATCGGCGCGATACCATTCCAAGAGCGTGAACTCCGGATGGTGCAGCGGACCGCGCTCGCGATTGCGCCAGACCCGGGCGAAATCGAAGATCCGGGTCTCGCCGGCGGCCAGCAACTTCTTACAGGCGAACTCCGGCGAGGTGTGCAGATAGAGCTGTTGGGCGACCTCGCCCGCGGTGGTCAAGGCCTCGGTCGCGAAGGCGTGCAGATGCGCCTCGTTGCCCGGCGAGACCTGCAGGGCCGCGGCTTCCACCTCGACGAAGCCTTGATCTTCGAACCATCGGCGAAACGCCCGGGTGATGGCGTTGCGGGCCAACAAGGCGGGGCGGCGATCGCGGTGGCGGTCGGGCGTCCACCAGGGGGAGAGAGAGGCTTGCGGCACGAACGAGCTGTGGCAGGAATTGCGGCGACTGGAGATTCTGGCGTCAATCGTATAGGTGGCCGGGAACTCAAACGCTCACAGAATCGCGCCGGCCCCGCTGTGGCCCGCGCCGATCGAGGAAAGATACGAAGTGAAGGTCGCTGCCAGCTCGCTCCGCAAAGGCTCCGTCGTCGACATGGAAGGCCGGCTCTACGTCGTCCTGACCGCCGAGAACATCCACCCCGGCAAGGGCACGCCGGTCACCCAGCTCAACATGCGCCGCATCTCGGATGGGGTGAAGGTTTCGGAGCGCTGGCGTACGACCGAGCAGGTCGAACGCGCCTTCGTGGACGACCGCAACTACACGTACCTCTACCAGGACGGCGAGGGCTATCACTTCATGCAGCCGGACACCTACGATCAGGTCGTGGTGTCGGAAGAGGTCGTCGGCGACAATGCGCCTTGGCTGCAGGATGGCATGACCGTCCAGCTTTCCACCCACGAAGGCGTGCCGATCGCCATGGAACTGCCGCGGACGGTCGTCTTCGAGATCGTCGACACCGAGCCGGCGGTGAAGAACCAGACCGCATCTTCGTCCTACAAGCCGGCGACCCTGTCGAATGGTGCGCGCATCATGGTGCCGCCCTACATCGCGTCGGGCACTCGCGTGGTGATCCTGACCGAGGACGGTTCTTACCAGGAACGCGCCAAGGACTAAGGACGAGACCGGAGCGGCGGCGTGGAACGTTTCGACGTCGTCGTGATCGGGGCCGGCGCGGCCGGCATGATGTGCGCCGTCGAGGCGGGCAAGCGGGGGCGGCGAGTGCTCGTCCTCGATCACGCCAAGGCGCCCGGCGAGAAGATCCGCATCTCGGGCGGCGGCCGCTGCAACTTCACCAACATCCATGCCGGGCCGCAGAACTTCATCTCGGCCAATCCCAGCTTCGCGATCTCCGCCCTGCGTCGCTACCGGCCGGCGGACTTCATCGCGCTTGTCGATCGGCACGGTGTGGCCTGGCATGAGAAGACGCTGGGCCAGCTGTTCTGCGACGGCTCGGCGAAACAGATCATCGACATGTTGCTGGCGGAGATGGGCCAGGTCGGCGCGGTTCTGCGCTTGTCCGCCGCGGTGGATCTTATCCGCCGCGACGGGGCCGGCTTCACCCTGACGGTGGCGGGCGAGGCCGTCGGCTGCGAGGCCCTGGTCGTCGCCACGGGGGGCAAGTCGATCCCGAAGATGGGCGCGACCGGCTTTGGCTACGATGTCGCTCGCCGGTTCGGGCTTGCGGTCACCGAGACCCGCCCGGCGCTCGTGCCCCTGACCTTCGAGATCGGCCTGCTGGAGCGTCTCAAGCC
>CAMFIW010000608.1 GCA_945952355.1 uncultured Phenylobacterium sp.
CCCACTCCGTCTTCCACCCGCCTTCATAGTTGTAGACGTAGTCCGACGAATAGGGGGCCAGCGTCGAACGCCGGTTGATCCCGCCGGGCCGGAAGCCCTGCGAATAGGTCGCATAGACCATCTTGTCGTCGTCGAGGTGGTAGGTGAGCGAGAGCTTGTAGATCTCGCCCGTCTCCTTCACGCGCTTGTCGAGGTTGGTGCAGGGCCCGTTGCCGACGCTGTTCGGCGCGAAGCAGGCCGCGACGCCGGTCCGCGAGCTGAAGCCCGAGCCGAAGCCGTAGAAGCCCCGCAGGCTGTTGTCGGTCTTGAACTCCCGCATGCCGGCGGTGAGCATCAGCTTGTCGGTGATGTCGAAATAGGCTTCGCCGAACAGCGCGTAGTCGCGGTCGATGCGCAGTTGCTCGGTGAGCCACAGCGTGTCCTTCCAGCCCGGCACCGAGATCGCCGGGTCGAGGCCGGTGATCTGATAGTTCTGCTCGATGAAGTGGGTCTGGCGCTGCTGGAACCCGCCGACCACGAAGCGCAGGCGCTTGTCCTGCGGCGAGGTCAGGCGGATTTCGTTGAAGGTGCCGGTGAAGTGGTCGCGGCCCGTGATCCGCTGGGTAGGATCGATCACCTTGCCTGTGGAGTCGGTGATGTAGGCGCCCGAGCCGAACAAGGTGTCGTAGAAGAACGAGTAGTCGGTGTAGTCGCTGTGGCTGTCGATGCGGCGATCGAGATAGCCGCCCGAATAGACCAGGTTGAAATCGCCGATCTTGCCTTCGACGGTCAGGGCCGCCTGATACCAGCGATCGTGGCTGTCTTCCGGCAGGAAGCGGGTGATGTTCAGCTTGCCCAGCGCCGGGTTGTAGGTGAACGACCCGTTGGTCTTCATGTCCTGGGTCATATAGGTCGGGCGGATGGTCCAGTTCTCGTTCAGATCGTACTTGACCGCGACCCGCGCGCCGTAGGTGTCGACGTCGTTGTAGTTCTTCTTCGCTCGGGCGAAGTTGTTGATGGTCACGCCCGAGGTCGGATAGGTCAGCGTGCCCGGAATGTTGTCGATATAGCCGGCGTCATGCTCGTCCCAGGCGACGATACGGACGGCCATCTTGTCGTTGACCGGCAGGTTGACCATGCCCTCGGCGACGTAGCCGGCGTCGCCATGGGCGACCTGGTTGGCGGTGAGGTCGTAGCGAGCCTCGAACACGCCGATCTTGGGCTGGTTGGTGATCAGGCGCAGCGTGCCCGCCTGCGAGCTCGCGCCGTAGAGGGTGCCTTGCGGCCCGGCCAGCGCCTCGACGCGGGCCAGATCGTAGACGTGCAGGTCCAGCGCGCCGCCGATGGTGGTGATCGGCTGTTCGTCCAGATAGGTGCCAACGCTGGGCTGGGAGCCCGAGTGGTTGCCGTCGCCGCCCGAGGCGATGCCCCGCATGTAGACGGTCGAGAAGCCCGGCGTGGAGCTCTGGAAAGCCACGCTCGGCAGGAACTTTACGTAGTCGTCGAAGCTGTTGACGTGCAGGTCCTCGAGCTTCTTCGTCGAGAAGGCCGTCACCGCGACGGGGACGTCCTGGACGTTCTCCTCGCGCTTCTGGGCCGTAACGACCAGTTCCTCGACGGTCGGCGCCGCCGCTGCGGCGTCCGCCGCGAAAGCCGCGGGCACGCCCGCCAGCATCGTGGTCGCGAGGAGGCTGACGCCAAACGCAACCCGTCCCCGAGCCTTCCGGCTCGTCATCCTTACACTCATGAAGTTCCCCGGTTCGGCCTACAAGGTCATCTCATGGTCGCATAAGCGACTCTGATCTGTCGCAACTTGCAAACCCACGGTCGCTCACTGTCAAGGTGGCGCTGGCGTCATCTTCGGCTGGTGTGGCTTGGGCGCCAGGGGTTCAGGCAGGGAAGTCCGGAACCTGCGGATAGTGATCCAGCACCGGGCCGAGCGCCGATTTCAGCGGTGCGAGCCAGGGCTCGTAGTTGCGCCACTGTTCGAGCCCATCGGTGAAGATCGGCCGCCGGACCTGCTCGGAGCTGGCCGTGCGCACCGCGCGATCGTTCTCGTAAAAGCGCAGCATCGCCTCTTCGAAAGGCAGGCCGAGATAGTCGATGAGGCGCCGGACCTCGACTTCCGGGTCGGCGACCATCTGCTCGTAGATCACCCGATGGACCTTGCCGGGCAGGACTCGGTCGAAATGGTCCATCAATGCGACATAGTCGGAATAGTAGCGGCCGAGGTCGGTGAGGTCGTAGGTGAAGCCCTGCCCTCGCGCGAAGTGCTGCTTGAAGCCCGAGAAGCAGCAGCCGAGCGGGTGGCGGCGCGCGTCGATGATCTTCGCGTTCGGCAGGATCAGGCTGATCAGGCCGACATGGGCGAAATTGTTGGGCATCTTGTCGATGAACATCGGCCGGCCGAGCTTCCGCTGCGGCGCGGCGCGGGCCAGATACTCCTCGCCGAGGGCTCGCGCCTGTTCGGCGGAGAGGCCCGCCAACACGTCCGGATAGGCCGACGGCTCGTCGCGGCGCGAGCGCCCGCCCAGCCGCTTGGCGATGGCCGGCAGGTCGGGCAGTTCCATGGTGCCCTCGATCGCCGAGTGGCTGGCCAGGATCTGCTCGATCAGGGTCGAGCCGGCGCGCGGCAGGCCGAGGATGAAGATCGGGTCGGGCGCTGGGGCGCCATGTCCGCCGCGCTCGGCGAAGAATTCTTTGGTGAATAGCGCCCGCGACCGCGCCAGATGGCCGGAGGTCTCGTCCGCCTCGTAGTCGAGGCTCTGTTTCCTGAGCGCGTTGCCCGCCGCGTACTGTTCGAACG